>NZ_JBBCWZ010000037.1:0-29633 GCF_037145695.1 Acinetobacter sp. USHLN143 | reverse complement strand
AGGTATGTGTTGCCTGAGAGGAGGGTTAGAAGTTGCCCACGAGTTGTGAAAGGAAAACCACAGAAATACCCAAGAAAATGCCAGTCAATTTCTTAACTGACTGGCATTACTCAATTGAGGGCTTTTTTGATGTTTATTAGATAATTACTTTCCAATACAGAATGAACCGAAGATCTTGCCCAGCAGGTCATCTGCACTGAAATCACCAGTGATCTCACCCAAGGCATTTTGCGCCAGACGTAAGGACTCTGCCACCAGTTCACCGGCGTTATACACCACCAGTTGCTCACGCGCCTCAGCTAGATAGAGCTGGGTGCGCTTCATTGCGTCTAAATGACGGGTACGTGCGATAAAGGTATCTTCTTCGGGTTGGAAGCCTGCATGCGCTGTAATCGCTTCTATGAGCGCTTGAACACCGGTTTCCTGCTTGGCAGAGACTGCGATATGCCGGAAACCATTTAAATCGCCAATTATAGCTTCAGCCCCGGTCAGGTCACATTTATTGCCAATCAGCATCAAACGTTTCGGTCCAATATGTTCAGCAAAATATTCCTGAGCAAGTTGCAGCGGATCTTCGCCCTGGCTTAAGTCATAGACCAAGAGTAATAAATCAGCCTGTTCAATTTCTTTAATCGCGCGGCGGATTCCTTCTTTTTCTACGATATCGCCGGTTTCACGCAAGCCTGCGGTATCGGTGAGGGTGATCGGCAGACCATTTAAGGTAATTTTTTCATGCAGGACATCACGGGTGGTACCGGCAATATCGGTCACAATCGCGCGTTCAATTCCAGCCAGCGCATTCAGTAAGGAAGATTTACCGGCATTCGGTTTACCCGCAATTACCACCTGTAAACCTTCACGTAACAACTGACCTTGACGTGCAGATTGCTGTACTTGAGTGACTGCACTGGATACGCCATCCAGCAGATTTAAAATCTTGCCATCCGCCAGAAAGTCGATTTCTTCTTCCGGGAAATCAATTGCGGCTTCCACATGCAAACGCAGGTGAATCAGCTGCTCAAGGACTGCATTGACTTTGGTCGAAAACGCCCCTTGCAAAGAACGTACTGCAGAACGGGCAGCCGCTTGCGAAGTTGCATCAATCAGGTCGGCAATTGCTTCAGCCTGCACCAGATCCAGTTTGCCATTTTCGAAGGCACGCATCGAGAATTCACCGGCCTTGGCTGCAGTGGCGCCCAGCTCCAGCAAACGGCCAAGCAAGGCATTCTGAATCACCGGACCGCCATGACCTTGCAGCTCTACGACATCTTCGCCGGTAAAAGAGTTTGGATTCGGGAAGCAAATCGCCAGTCCTTCATCCATGACTTCGCCGGCCGCATCATAGAATTGGCGGAAACCGGCAAAACGCGCTTTTGGCAGCTCTTTTTGTGTCAGTTGCTGGGCAATCTCATAAGATTTTGGACCTGACAGGCGAATCACCCCAACGCCGCCACGTCCTGGTGGAGTTGCAATCGCAGCAATAGTTGTGGTTCGGTTGAGCATAAAATTCACCTGCAAAGACTCAAAAGTACAGCCAAAAAAAATCCGCCTAAGATTACCATCTTAAGCGGATTTATTCAGCCTATCCGTACAACTTAGTTGACTGGAGTGGCCTCATCACGTTTCGCGCGATCTTTGGCAACAGACTTGTTAATCAAAGTTTGTTGCAGAATCGTGATCAAGTTGTTGACGATCCAGTACAGAACCAAGCCTGCCGGGAAGAACAACAAGAATACGGTAAAAATGATCGGCATAAACTTGAAGACTTTCGCCTGCATTGGATCAGTTGGTTGTGGATTTAACGACTGTTGGATATACATGGTCAAGCCCATCAACAACGGCAGAATGAACCAAGGATCCATTGAAGACAAATCCTGAATCCACAGCATCCATGGCGCATGACGCAGTTCCACAGATTCCATCAACACCCAGTACAAGGCCAGGAAAATCGGCATTTGTAATAACAGCGGTAAACAGCCGGCAAGCGGATTGACCTGTTCACGTTTGTACAATGCCATCATTTCTTGAGAGAAGCGCATGCGGTCTTCACCGAACTCTTCTTTCATGCGTTGCATTTCTGGCGCAATCACACGCATTTTCGCCATCGAGCGATAGCTCTTCGACGACAATGGCCACAGGATCACTTTCACCAAGATGGTCAACAGAATAATTGCCCAGCCCCAGTTACCCACCAGACCATGGAAGAATTCAAGACCAACAAACAGTAATTTCGCAATTGGCCATAACCAACCATAATCAACCGTCTGGTTTAAACCCGCAGCCAAATCTTTCAGTTCTGACTGGATTTTTGGACCTGAATAGAAAGTCGCATCAATTTCAGCTACTGTACCTGCTGGCACATTGAACGTCGGGGAGGTAAAACCGATGATGTTCATGTTATCGGTTGATTTACGTGATTCAAGCTTGGCGCTATAAGCTTCGCCATTGCCTTGAGTCAACTTTAGCTGACCTGGAACCCATGCACTGACAAAGTAGTGCTGTACCATTGCCACCCAACCACCTGTCGCTTCAGTACTGACTTTTTCTTCAACAAAGTTGTCGAATTTAAGCTTGTTGTACTGCTCGTCCGGGGTACCCCATGCACCGCCCAGGAATGTTCCCAGCGTAAAGATCCCCTGATCAGATTTGCCTGGATCTTCCGAGTTATCGCGTTTGATCTGACCGAACATCTGACCTTGCCAGGTCTGGCCACTGCGGTTGACCACTTTGTGATTCACTACGACCGGATATTCACCTTCAGTGAAATTGAAGGTCTTAATGATCTCGATCCCGTCAGCGGTTTTAAACACTAGCGGTACAGACAATACTTTCAGGTTTTCACCATCTTTGGATTTGACTGTTTTCGCATCTGCCAGGGTATAAGCAGTTTTTTCCAGCTCATACATTGGACGGCCGTTACGGCTGCTGTCCGGTCCATTCAGACCGATCAGGCCAGACTGGGCGACATAAGTACGTTTCGCATCGCTTTCCAGCATGACGAAAGGTTCATCGCTATCTTTGTTCTTGTCATGATTGAGTAATTCAATACGAACAATATCACCACCCTTCGGATTGATCCAAAGATGATAAAGGTCAGTTTGTACTGAAATAAGCTGCTGACTTACAGGTGCTGTGGCATCCGTGGCTTGCTGTGCTGGCACATTTGCTTGTGGCAGATCAGAGGCAACTGTAGCCGTCTGACCATTTGGCAAATCTGCAGATACGTCATGTGAAACAACAGCAGTTTCCTGCTGCGGTTTTGTTTCAGCATTTCCATAATCTTTTTGCCACGCCAAAATGAGCAAATATGCGACAACAAACATGGCTCCGAGAATTGCAATCCTGGCCCATTGTTGCATATGTATTACCCCAAGTGGTGAGAGTGATTTTGGTTCAATAAACGATCACGAAAGGGTACAGCAACGTGAAGCGTTTGAGAATCTATTTGCTGAAATGAAATAAAACGAATCGCTTTTGAGGGAACAGGATCATATCCCGAGCCCCCCCACGGATGACAACGGCAAATACGTTTAGTAGCCAGCCACACTCCACGCCCAGCGCCATGCATCTGGACTGCTTCCAAGGAATATTGAGAACAAGTTGGAATATAACGACAGCGCGGTCCAAGAAGAGGACTAATCGCAATCTGATAGAAACGGATCAACCAATGCAGTAAACGTACCATTGGCCAACTCTACTTTTGTGGGGAGGGGGCTATTTTTGAATGCTTTTTGGCGAGACGGTTCAGTTTCTGCCAGGCAAATTGTAATTGCTGGTGCAATTCTGCATTAGGCACTGCTTCAACACCCATTTTCGGCATGATTACAATGTCTAAGTCATCTAATTGCTGTTGATGCAGGCGAAAACTTTCGCGAGCAAGTCGTTTTACTCGATTTCTTTCGTGTGCACGTCGCACTTTCTTCTTGGCAACAACTAAACCCAAACGGCTATTTGGCAGTTCGGAACGTTTTGCAAGAAATAAGAAATGGGGTTGATGCACTTTAAAAAGCGCACCATCAAAGACACCTTTATAATCGGCAGCACAGCGTAATCGCAACTCTGTGCCAAAACTATAAAGTTTTGTCATAACACCCAAAATCGTCTTAGCGTAACTGATTAAACAGTTAAGCTATGACGACCTTTTGCACGACGGCGAGCTAATACTTGACGACCAGCTTTAGTAGCCATACGAGCACGGAAACCATGAACACGCTTACGCTTTAATTCAGACGGTTGGAATGTACGTTTCATATTGAAACTCCAAAAAATGATCTTTCTATGAAGGTCCGCGATTTTAGTGCTCATTGCTTGAGCTGTCAATGCAAAAGCGGTTTTCTTTTCAAATAAGATCAAAAAAGATAAAGACCCTGGTTTTTCAAAGAACTGAATAAAAAATAGTTCAATTCAAGTTAATCACAAATTAAGTTATTGTTATATAAATATATATAAGTTATAAACAACTCTATCAACAAAGTTATCCACATGTTATCCAGAGTTTAAATTTAACTTACGGTTTTGAATTTAAATTTGAAGTTTTTTGAGTTATCCACAAAAACCAGTGATCTTATAAATAAATTCAAATTTATAAATTTAAATTTATTACTATTAGGGAGCACTTTTTCTATGGATAAGCCACTTTTTATTTAATTAAACATAAACTTATATTGTGGATAAAACTGTTTCTATTAATTTTATACTTTGTGGATAACTTTATGATATATTTTATCCACAGCTTGCGGATAAACTTATCCACACTGGGTTTTAAATTTAATTTTATGCATGGTGATTTCTTTTTGCACAGTTTTTGTGGAAATTGCCATGACAGATGTGGATAACTTGGTTAGAATGGCGACCCGCTTTTGGTCGCGGTCATCTTTTTTGAATGAACAATGGAATGAATAGGGGATTCACATGCTTTGGACGGACTGCTTAAATCGCCTGCGACAAGAGCTCTCTGGAAATGTCTTTACAATGTGGATTCGCCCATTGGTTGCAGAAGAGCTGGAAGACAGCTTGCGTTTGTATGCACCTAATCCTTACTGGACGCGTTACATTCAGGAACATCATCTGGAACTGATTACGATTCTGGCAGAACAGTTGTCTGAAGGACGGGTACGCAAGGTCGAGATTTTGGTCGATTCACGTCCAGGGGCGATTTTATCTGCCAGTGAACAACCGGCGACCACGACTGCGGCATTGACCTCGACACCGATGCCAGTGCCGAAGCCGAAGAAAGAAAAAGAAGACAGCGGCAAAAATAGCCGTAGACGTCAGTTGAATCCATTGTTTACCTTCTCGCTGTTTGTGGAAGGCCGATCGAACCAGATGGCAGCAGAAACCTGTCGCAAGGTACTGACCCAGCTGGGGGCTTCACAGCACAACCCGTTATTTTTATATGGTCCGACCGGTCTGGGTAAAACCCACTTGATGCAGGCGGTCGGCAATGCGCTGTTGCAGGCCAAGCCGAATGCACGCGTCATGTACATGACCGCAGAAAGTTTTGTACAGGACTTTGTCAGCTCGTTGCAGCAGGGTAAAGTCGAAGAGTTTAAGAAAAACTGCCGTTCTCTGGATTTATTACTGGTCGATGATATTCACTTGCTGGCCGGTAAAGAGGCCAGTCTGGTCGAATTTTTCTACACCTTTAACGCACTTTTGGATGAATCCAAGCAAATTATTTTGACTTCGGATCGTTATCCTAAAGAGCTGACAGAGCTGGATCCACGTCTGGTTTCACGTTTTTCTTGGGGTTTGTCGGTCGGGGTTGAACCGCCAGATATTGAAACCCGAATTGAAATTCTGCTGAAAAAAGCAGAAAGCAACCAGGTCGATTTACCACGTAACTGTGCGCTGTTTATTGCCCAGCAGGTGGTGGCTAACGTGCGTGAGCTGGAAGGTGCGCTGAACAAAGTGGTGGCGATTTCACGTTTTAAAGGTACGCCAATTGATCTGGATGTGGTGCGTGAATCTTTAAAAGATGTGCTGGCAATTCGTGCCCGTACCATCAGTACTGAAAACATTCAGCGTGTGGTCAGTGAATATTTCCGGATTCCATTGAAAGAACTGGTCGGTCCAAAACGCACTCGGATTTATGCCCGCCCACGTCAGCTGGCGATGGGTCTGGCACGTGAATTAACAGGCGACAGTTTTCCGGAAATTGGCATGGCTTTTGGGGGGCGTGATCACAGTACCGTGATGCATGCCTGCGAGAAAGTACAGAGCCTGCGGGAAGAAGATCCGATCTTTAACGAAGACTATAAAAACCTGCAACGTCTATTGCAAAGTTGACCTAAATCGCTCAAATTCTATTCTTGCTATGCGGCTGCTTTTGCCGCATAGTAAACCGTCAAAAAAATCACTTTTTCTATATTAATCTTCAGCTTTAGAGGAATGCACCGTGCGTTTAAAAATCGCGAAAGAAAGCTTACTGAATGTTCTCTCACATGTCGTAGGAGCGGTTGAACGTCGCCATACCTTGAATATCCTGTCTAACCTGAAAATTCAGGTGACTGCGCAAGCATTGACCGTTACCGGTTCCGACCTGGAAGTCGAACTGGTGGCGAGTACAGCACTGGCTGAAGGTGCATGTTTGCAGGAAGGTGAGACCACAGTTCCTGCACGTAAGCTGATTGATATCTGTAAGTCACTTCCTTCAGCGGCATTGGTGGATTTACATATTACTGAAGATCAGCGCTGTATCCTTAAATCGGGCAACAGCCGTTTTGTATTGGGGACATTGCCTGCTGATGATTATCCATTACTGAACACTGAAAACACCCAAGGCACGCAAGTAACGGTGACACAGCGTGAGCTAAAACGTCTATTTGAAAAAACTGCTTTTGCCATGGCAGTTCAGGATGTACGTTTTTACCTGACCGGTACTTTGCTGGAAATTGATACCAATCAGCTACGTGCAGTCACTACCGATGGCCACCGCCTAGCACTATGTGAAACAGCGGCACAATCTACTGCAACACAGCCGATTCAGGCGATTGTGCCACGTAAGGCCGTTGCAGAATTACAGCGCCTGCTCAGCGTTGAAGATGAGCAATTATCTCTATTGATCGGTCGTGAACTGCTCAATGTGACCATCAATATGCCAAGCCGTGACAAGGAACAGGCGGATATTACCGTGCGTTTCACCACCAAGCTGATTGATGGTAAGTTCCCGGATTATCGCCGTGTGATTCCACGTGGTGGCGACAAAGTGGTGATGATCGCACATGACGTGTTCAAGCAGTCTTTGCAACGTGTGGCGATTTTAAGTAATGAAAAGCTGCGTGGTGTGTTTCTAAACTTTAATGCCGATTCTTTGCAACTTCGCGCCAATAACCCGGAGCAGGATGAAGCGATTGAAGATCTGGCGATTCAATATGCTGATTCTCCGCTAGAAATGTCATTTAATGCGCAGTATCTGATTGAAGTACTCGGTGTGCTTGATGGCGATGATGTGTCAATGACCATGACTGAAGCGAATCAGTCTGTCTTGGTACAAGACCCGGCGCATACGGATCAAACCTATGTCGTCATGCCGATGCGTGTTTAAGCCGCGGCTCTTGATATTTATATAAGACATGCATATTACGCGTTTACATATTGAGCGTGTGCGGAATTTAAAGACGGTTGCTCTCCACGGATTGCAGCCGTTTAATGTTTTTTATGGCCAAAATGGTTCAGGTAAAACCTCGATTTTAGAGGCGATTCATTTACTTGCTGCTGGTCGTTCTTTCCGTACCCATATTCCCAAAAATTATATCCAGCATGGCGCACAGGATGCGATTGTGTTTGCACAATCTGCGACTGAAAAAATAGGCATGCAAAAAATGGCCAGCGGGGAACAGTTGATCAAGGTCAATGGCGATCTAGTGGCAACTCAGGGACAACTGGCCAAACTGTTACCCTTGCAACTGATTGATCCACAAAGTACCGATATCATCGATCATGGTGCCAAACCACGACGTCAATTGCTCGACTGGTTAATGTTCCACGTGGAACCAGAGTTTTATCATGCCTGGCAATATTATTCTCGTGCGCTGAAACAGCGAAACAGTCTGCTCAAAAGCAAACGTTTTCTGAGTCTGTCTGATGTAGAACCGTGGAACCAGATGCTGAGTGAATATGGTGAAATTCTACATTCACAACGGGTCGGCATCGTGGAACAATGGAAGCCATTTTTTGAAGATGATCTGAAACAGTTATTACCTGAATTGCAAGTCAGTCTGGAATACAGTCCGGGCTTTCATAGTGAAACCGGCCTGCTAAATGATCTGACCAACCAGCATGAAAAAGACTGTGAGCGACGCTATACCGAATATGGCCCACATCGCGCAGATTTGCGTTTAAAGACCCCGATGGGGGATGCTGATGTGATCCTGTCGCGCGGACAGAAAAAGCTGCTGATGATCGCACTAAAACTGTCGCAAATCGCAATGCTACATTCTTGTAATAAGGAAACTGTGGTATTATTAGATGATGTGACAGCAGAATTAGATTTAACCGCACAACAACGTTTAATTGAGCGATTGAGCCAACTTGGTAGTCAAGTTTTTATTACCACCTTAGACCATGAATCAGTACAAAAGCACTTACATGATTTGTCTATCTCATATCAGTTATTCAGTGTTGAAAACGGTACAGTTCAAGTTGTGCAATAATATTTTTTGAGTTTTACCCATCTTTGGATAGACCTATTTTTCACTAGGGAGAAACCATGAGTTCAGAAGATCAAGCTGCTTCTCAAACAGAACAAACCATTGAAAAGGCTTATGATTCCTCTAGCATCAAGGTATTACGTGGTTTAGACGCAGTCCGTAAGCGTCCGGGCATGTACATTGGTGATACAGACGATGGTACAGGCCTGCACCACATGGTGTTTGAAGTAGTCGACAACTCGATTGATGAAGCCTTGGCAGGCCACTGTGATGAAATTATAGTGACGATCCATGAAGATGAATCGGTTTCAGTTTCTGATAATGGTCGTGGTATTCCGACCGACATTCACCCTGAAGAAGGTGTGTCTGCAGCAGAGGTGATTTTAACCATTCTGCATGCCGGTGGTAAGTTCGACGACAACAGTTATAAAGTGTCTGGCGGTCTGCATGGTGTCGGTGTTTCCGTAGTCAACGCACTGTCTGAAAAACTCGAATTGACCATTCACCGTGCCGGTAAAATTCATGAACAAGAATACCGTCATGGCGATTCTCAATATCCATTAAAAGTAGTGGGCGATACCGATAGAACCGGTACTCGTGTCCGTTTCTGGCCAAGTGCCGAGACTTTTAGTCAGACCATTTTTAATGTTGATATTTTGGCGCGTCGTTTGCGTGAACTGTCGTTCCTGAACGCAGGTGTGCGTATTGTGCTGCGTGACGAACGCATTAATGCCGAGCATGTCTTTGATTATGAAGGTGGTCTGTCTGAGTTCGTTAAATATATTAACGAAGGCAAAACTCACCTGAATGATATTTTCCATTTCACTGCTGCACAGGCCGATAACGGTATTACGGTAGAAGTCGCATTGCAGTGGAATGATTCTTATCAGGAAAATGTACGTTGCTTTACCAACAACATCCCGCAAAAGGATGGTGGTACGCATTTGGCCGGTTTCCGTGCTGCGTTGACCCGTGGTTTAAACAACTACATGGACAGCGAAAATATCCTGAAAAAGGAAAAAGTTGCGGTATCGGGTGATGATGCGCGTGAAGGCCTGACTGCCATCGTGTCAGTCAAAGTACCTGATCCAAAATTCTCTTCACAGACCAAAGAAAAACTGGTGTCGAGTGAAGTGAAAACGGCTGTTGAGCAAGCCATGAACAAGGCATTTTCTGAATATTTATTGGAAAATCCACAAGCAGCCAAAGCGATTGCTGGCAAGATCATTGATGCAGCACGTGCGCGTGATGCAGCGCGTAAAGCACGCGAAATGACACGTCGTAAGAGTGCGCTGGATATTGCCGGTCTTCCAGGTAAACTGGCCGATTGTCAGGAAAAAGATCCAGCTTTGTCTGAACTGTACCTGGTCGAGGGTGATTCTGCAGGTGGTTCAGCCAAGCAAGGTCGTAACCGTAAAATGCAGGCGATTTTACCGCTGAAAGGTAAGATCCTGAACGTGGAACGTGCCCGTTTTGACCGCATGATTTCCTCTGCTGAAGTTGGTACGCTGATTACCGCACTCGGCTGTGGTATTGGTCGTGAGGAATATAATCCGGACAAACTGCGTTATCATAAAATCATCATCATGACCGATGCTGACGTCGATGGTTCACACATCCGTACGCTGCTGTTGACCTTCTTCTTCCGTCAAATGCCAGAACTTGTGGAACGTGGTCATATCTATATTGCCCAGCCACCACTGTACAAGCTGAAAAAAGGCAAGCAGGAACAGTACATCAAGGACAATGATGCACTGGAAACTTACCTAATTTCGAATGCGATTGATGAGCTGGAACTGCATATCAGTGCAGAAGCGCCTGCGATTCGTGGTGAAGCACTGGCGAATGTGATTGCTGATTATCAGACTTCCCAGAAGAGCTTGGCACGTTTGACCCAGCGTTATCCTGCGAGTCTGCTTGATGCATTACTGTCACTGGAAGGTTTTAAGCTGGATCAGCTGGAAGACAAAACCTATGTGGAAACATGGGGTGAGAATCTGCGTGCAGCGATTGAAGCCATTCAGCCAACATTACGTCCAGAATTAACCCTGGAGCGTTTTGAAAAAGAACTGGCAGATGGTCAAAAAACTGCAAGCTGGTTGCCACGTATCACGATCTATGTACATAACTTGCCACATAGCTACCTGTTAGACTCAGTACTGTTAGGTTCAAGTGAATATGCACGTTTATTAAAGAATTCAAAGAGCTGGTTTAGTCTGCTTGAAGATGGTGCATATTTGCAAAAAGGCGATCGCAAGATTCAGGTCAGCAATTTCCATCAGGTTTGGCAACATATCTTGCAGGACTCACGTCGTGGCATGATGATCCAGCGCTATAAAGGTCTGGGCGAGATGAATGCGGAACAGTTGTGGGAAACCACCATGGATCCAGACAACCGTAACATGCTGCAAGTGACAGTTACCGATGCGATTGAAGCGGATCGTATGTTCTCTTGCTTGATGGGCGATGACGTAGAACCACGTCGTGCTTTCATTGAAGAAAATGCCTTGAATGCAGATATTGATGCATAACCCTTCAGGATAAAATCAGATATAAAAAAGCGCCTTTCGAGGCGCTTTTTTTAGACCAATTTTTTTACTCATATCCTGTGAGCTAGGCAAAATAAAGTAATTTTGGACCGATTTTTAGATATGGAACGGGTTCATTTAGGTTTTAAAAAGCCAAGTTGAGTAAGCCAAATCGACTCTAAGAAAGGGTTTATGTATAGAGATTACCAACTCGGGAGAATACCTGAAATCTGGAGTGAATCTATCGTTATAAAAATGATCTGCATCAGAACTTCTAAAATAATTTTTGAATAGGAAAGTGAGGTAGAAAGAAGTTCTTTATACGATGAGAAGTTTGCATGCAGTTAACGACACTAGGTGAAAACTGGATCAGTCAAAGTGGTATTTAAAGATGCGTGTAATAAAAACAGATCGAATACTTTAGGTGGATTCGACTAAAAAATAATAAATCGCCTATTCAGAAGATCCAATATCTCAAAAATAAATAAAAAGCTGCTAAAACTAAATTTTAAATTTTCAATAGCTTATAAGAAACTTGGTCTAATACGCTAAATAATACGTGAATAATATTGCTTCAAGCATCTAGAAAGCCTGATCAGAGATGTGGATAACTCTAAAGTTATCCATAATTTTTATGTGAATAAGATAGTATTTTTCCGCAAGCTTTAATCCACGTATTAATTCTTTATTTTAAATTCAAATTTGAAATCGATTATCTTGTGGATAAGTGTTTTTAAATTTAAAATAGCATTTTAAATTTAAAGCTAGATTTGGCGATATATTGCTAGTATGACCAGACTATTCCTTGGATTGGTTTTAAAATAAAAAATTATTATAAATTAAATACTTGTAAATATAGTGTAGTTTCTCTAATCATTACCGTGGAACATATTGTTAACTAAAAACTCAAGATGTAGCTAAACTACATAATTGATTTAATAATCAAGTGAACTTTCATTTTTATTTAAAATCATACTTTTATCGATTTTTGCTTAACTTTTTTATTTCTCATTTTTGAGTTATTTCTTGATTTCATTATTGAAAATCGGGCATTTCTTTTATTTCTCGATAGAAAAGAGGGAGGGAATCGCTGAAATGATATTGATTAGGAACAAGAAAAAGAGGATTGATAAAATGACGATGAAAAATAAAAAAGCGCCTGACGGCGCTTTTTTTTTAATCATATTTATGGTGTTAGAATGACTTTACGACAGTCTTCTTCCTTTTTATCAAAAATACGGTAACCTTCCGCAGCATCTTCCAGTTTCATGCGATGGGTAATAATCAGATCTGGAGACAGATCTCCATTTTCGATATGTTCTAGCAACTGCGGCAAGTAATTATGCACATGAGTTTGTCCCATTTTAAAGGTTAAACCTTTGTCAAAGGCATCACCAAACAGGAAGCCGTGAATTGGACCGGCATAAACTCCAGGTACACTCACCACACCGCCGCGGCGGACCGCTGCAATACATTGTCTTAACGCTGAACCACTCGAACCTTCTAATTTAAGGTTAGTCATTACAGTTTCCAGCATGCTGCCTTTGGCTTCAAAACCGACCGCATCAATGACGGCATCGACTCCACGATAACCCGTGGTATTTTGAATGATAAATTCAGCGGCATCGACTTCATCAAAATTGACCGGAATCACCCCATAGGTTTGATGTGCGAAACTCAGACGATAAGGATGGTGATCGACCATAAAAATCTGCTCGGCACCGAGCATCCGCGCACAGGCAGCAGCCAGCAGACCGACTGGGCCAGCACCATAAATCGCCACACTGGAACCTCGACCAACTTGGGCATTGTTCACTGCTTGCCAGGCGGTTGGCAGAATATCAGTCAGGAATAATACTTTTTCATCAGGCAAGGAACCCGGTACTTTAAATGGCCCGACATTGCCTTTGGGAATGCGTACATATTCAGCTTGACCACCCGGTATACCACCATACAGATGGCTAAAGCCAAATAAAGCTGCCCCTGGTGGAATCTGTTTTTTATTGAGAATTGCACCACGACCGGTATTGGTATTTTCACAGGCAGCCATGAGTTCATGTTCACAGAAAAAACAGTGACCACATGCAATCACGAAAGGAATAATGACCCGGTCGCCTTTTTTGACTTCTGTGACTTCAGGGCCGACTTCTTCTACAATTCCCATAAATTCATGGCCGAAAATATCGCCATCTTCAGTGGCCGGAATTTTACCCCGGTATAGGTGCAGATCTGAGCCACAGATGGCAGTCGCTGTCACCCTTAAAATGACGTCATCTGGTTCCTGAATCACTGGATCTGGAACGGATTCAACTCGTACATCCCGAGCACCATGATAGGTAAGAGCACGCATGCGGATTTCCTCTTTCTAGTTCAACATTAAACAGACTCGTAGCAAGGCTGCCAAAAATTAAAAAACACTTGTATTAGAGCCTTAGGATGAAACAGCGCGCTGTAAATTAATGTATGAAATAAGGCATCCAACTGTTTAAAAAATAAACTTATATAGGGTTTGTGTAATTCATGACCTTATGTGTCGAATGAATAGAAAAGAACAGAATTAAAGAAACATCTAGACGTAGATGAAAAAATACAGGGGGGAAAATGGAAGAGAAAACATTAAAAATAGTGAATAAAAAAGAGATGAACAACGTTGGTCATTCATCTCTTATCTTAAATCTTACTAAAAGAGCTTTAGAACGTCTGTTCCAGACTTTCCAGTTCCATCATCAGTTCTAGCATTTGCTCTTCGGCTGTTTCCAGTTTGGCTTTTAGCTCGGTTTGCTCATTCATCAGTTTCAGCAAATCATTTTTACGTGATGCTTCGTATAAAGCACTGTCACCCAGCAGGTTTTCAATTTCAATCAGTCGCGGCTGTAGTTTGGCCATCTGTGCTTCGCATTTTTCAATATTCTTGCGAATCGGACGACTTAGTTCCCGCTGGCGAGCAGCTTCCTTACGTTGTGCTTCCTTGTCCAGTTTGGAAATAGTCGGTTTGACTTCGACTTGGGATTTCACCGGTTCTGCTGGCTTTTGCCCATTTTTAATCATCTCAATACGGGCTTGGCGTAACCAGTCAGCATAGGCAGTAAGATCACCATCAAACTCACGGCATTGACTATTATGTACCAGTAGCAGTTCATCACAGACGCTGGCGATGAGCTGACGTTCATGCGAAACTAGAACTACCGCGCCCTGAAAATCTTGTAAAGCCATAGTCAGTGCATGACGCATATCCAGGTCTAAATGGTTGGTCGGCTCATCCAGAATCAGTACATTCGGACGCTGCCAAACAATCAGTGCTAGGGCCAAACGTGCACGTTCACCGCCTGAGAAGCTTTCGCTTGGCGTATCCATACGTTCGCCACTAAAACCGAAACTACCCAAGAAGGAGCGTAGACTGGCTTCACTGATTTTTTTATCTGCGATGCGTGCCAGCTGTAACATTGGGCTGGCATTACCATCCAGTGCATCCATTTGATGCTGGGCAAAATAACCGATATTAAGCAGCTCTGAATCTTTACGCAGACCCTGAATCAGTTTTAAGTCACCGACCAAGGATTTAATCAGCGTTGATTTACCGGCACCATTCATACCGAGCAAACCGATCCGGCTGTTTGGCGTGATCTGCAAATTTACATTGGTCACAATCAGCTTGTCGCCATAACCGATATCGGCATGTTCCAGTTGCAATAATGGCGAACTCATTTTGGTCGGTTCACGGAAACTGAAGGTAAATGGCGTATCGACATGGGCTGCAGATAGTTCCTGCATTCGTTCCAGCTGTTTGATCCGGCTCTGTGCCTGTTTGGCTTTGGTCGCTTGCGCTTTAAAACGGTCAATATATTTTTGCAGATGCGCGCGGGTTTCCAGCTGCTTTTCATACGCCTGTTGCTGCTGCGCTAAACGCTCACTACGGGTGCGCTCAAAAGTCGAATAGTTACCGGTATATAAAATCAGTTCCTGATTTTCGATATGTAAAATGTGATCGGTAATCGCATCGAGGAAGTCCCGGTCATGCGAAATCAGTACCAGCGTACCTTCATAGGCTTTCAGCCAGTCTTCGAGCCAGAGAATTGCGTCCAAGTCCAGATGGTTGGTTGGTTCATCGAGGAGCAGTAAGTCTGATCGGCTCATCAGGGTACGTGCCAGATTCAAACGCATACGCCAGCCACCGGAAAAACTTGAAACATCCAGCTGTGATTGATGTTCAAAGAAGCCCAGACCGGCCATCAGTTGTGAAGCTTTGGCAGGAGCAGAATAACCTGAAATTTCATCAAAACGGCCATATAAATGAGCCAGTTCTGCATCATCCAGTTGATCCGGTTGATCGAGTTTCTGCTGAATATCCCAGTATTCTTCATCGCCCGACAAGACGAAATCAATGGCTTTCATATTCAGTGCTTTGATTTCCTGAGCCATATGCGCTACGGTCCATACCGCAGGTCGGGTCAGCGAACCGGTGTCCGATTCCATGCCGCCGAGCAAGGCTGAAAACAGGGTTGATTTTCCAGCACCATTGACACCGGTTAGGCCAATTTTCCATCCTGGGTGTAACTGCATCGACGCTTTTTGAAATAAAACACGTCCACCGCGACGTATAGATAACTGGTCTAACTGAATCATTGAGAAATCAAAGCTAAGAAATAAGATGCGCCTATTCTAAAGGAAAGCCCTGTGAAAATGAAAAATCTTACCGTTTTTGCTGAAATGAGTGTGCTTTTCACCTCTGTCAATTGATCTAGGGTGGACGCATAAGTTGAGTAAAAGCTCTATTTTATGCATGAACAGTGGTTTATAGTTCAGGCTGATGGAGCAAAAAATATCATAGAGTCAAATAAAAATGAAAAAGGGATGTTTAATTTTATCGGCACTGGGCATTTTGGTGTCGACTTCAACTCAAGCCAGAGTGAATGTCTGTGTTTTTGATTTACTGGGGAAATCTGGTGAGTCTTACAAACTGCTGGAGGAATGGGCGCTGGCAGCAAAAGGCTGGGGTGCCGAAATTCAGCTAAGCGCTTATCAGGATGAAGCCAAGGTCGATCAGGACGTCAAAGCCGGAAAATGTGATGCCTTCTATATGACCTCAATGCGTGCCCGGGCTTATAACAAATTTGCTGGATCGATTGATGCAATTGGCGGCGTGCCGAATAATGACATTGCCATGAAAGCCATCAGCTATGTACTGGATAAACGCAATAGCAAACGCCTGATCACCCAGATTGGCAAAGAAAAATTCGAAGTGGCGGGTATTGGTCAGATTGGCCCAGCCTATATTTTTGTTCGTGATCGTACTCTAAATAAACTGGAACAGGTCAAAGGCAAGAAATTTGCCGTGCTGCATTATGACTATGCGCAAAAAATCATGGTCGACCGGATTGAAGCAGTACCGGTCATGTCGGAAATTTCCAATTTTATTCGCAAGTTTAATCAGGGCGAAGTGGATATTGTCGCTGCACCGGCTTATGCATTTAAACCGCTGGAATTACAGAAAGGACTAGGCCGTCAAGGCGCAATGATTAATTTTCCGGTGATTAATGTCACTGCTGATCTGATTATTCGTCAGGAAAAGTTTCCGGCAAGCTTTGCCGCACAATCCCGAAACTGGTTTGTGAAACAGTTACCGCGCAGCTTTGCCATGGTCAAGCGCATGGAAGCTGAGATTCCAAGCAAATATATTCTGAATCTAAGCCGTGAAGATCGTGTGGCCTACCAAAAGATTCTGCGTGATGGGCGGATCGATTTAACCAAACAGGGGATTTATGATCAGGGCATGATGAACGTATTGAAACGCGCGCGTTGTACGGTAGAAAGAACCAATTTTGAATGTTCGATTGGTGGCGAATAAATCTGAAATCATGTATATCTTTGTAACTATATCTGGGTAAATGTAATTATAAGAAAGCAGTTTTAAATATTAAGATATTGATATTTAAATATATATTTAAAAATAACTTAGGCAACTATTGCTGATTTATCTTTATAGGCCAAAATGCCGGTTTTAAATGGAGTAAATGCTCTATTTTTTTTAATTAAACTTGCTTAATATTTGTCCCGTGTACGGACACTCAGCGAATAACAAGATTTCAAAGGATAACTACAATGAAAAAAACACTCTTATCATTGGCTGCATTCTCTGCATTTGGTTTTGCAAGTGCGGCCCATGCAGAAAAAGTCGATATCTGTGTGTTTGACTTACTGGGTAAATCCGGTGAGTCTTTCCAGATGGCGCAAGAATGGGCACTGGCTGCAAAAGGCTGGGGCGCAGAAATCAATCTGATTGCCCGTCAGGATGAAGCGGTTGCCGACAATGACTTCAAGGCCGGTAAATGTGATGGTGTGTTTATGACAGCCATGCGTGCCCGTCAATACAATAAATTTGCCGGTTCTATTGATGCACTGGGCGGTGCACCAAGTAATGCCATTGCCCAGCGTGCGATCAGTTTTGCTCTGGACAAACGTAATGCAGCGAAAATGGTCAGTAATATGGGCGGCAAAAAATACGAAATTGCCGGTATTTCACCGTTGGGTTCAGCATTTATTTTTGTTCGTGACAAGAATATCAATTCGATTGAAAAAGCCGCAGGGAAGAAATTCGCCGTACTCGGCTATGACGATGCCCAGAAAATCATGGTACAGCGCGTCGGTGCGCAGGCAGTGATCTCCGATGTTTCTAACTTTGTCGCCAAATTTAACAATGGTCAGGTGGATATGGTCGGTGCACCTGCTTATGCCTACAAGCCATTAGAAATCTATAAAGGTCTGGGTAATAACGGCGCAATGTTTAATTTCCCGGTACTGCATGTCACCTCTGATTTTGTGATTCGTCCGGAAAAATTCCCCGCAGGTTTTGGACAGAAATCGCGTGACTGGTTTATCAAAAACCTGCCAAAGAGCATGGGGATGATCAGCCGTCTGGAAGCGGGTATTCCGTCGAAATATAAAATGAATCTGAGCGCTGAAGATAAAACCAAGTATCAGAAAATGTTACGTGATGGCCGGATGGATATGACCAAACGCGGAATCTATGATGCCAGCATGATGTCGGTCTTAAAACGTGCACGCTGTTCTGTCGATAAGGCCAACTTTGAATGTTCAATTGCTGGCGAATAATCTGATTTTTAAAGAAAAAAGCTTAGATTGATCTAGGCTTTTTTTATGGCTGAACCAGGTCAGATCTGCCATTGTGCAGCGAATAAAATAGCTTAAGCTTGATTAACTATTAAATTCGCATGTTTTATATAAAAAACAATCACATGTGACTAAAAGTGCAATAACAAAAACAAGCGATAAGGAAATGAGGATGATGCATAGAGGATGGAAAGCACTGGCATTGGCTACGGCGACACTGACTGCTTCAGGTCTGGCACAAGCCAAACAGGTGATTTGCGTATTTGATCTGGTCGGTAAAAATGGTGATGTCTATAGTGTGATGAAAGACTATCAATTGGCGGCCAAAAATTGGGGTGCAGATGTCGAACTGCGGATAAATACCAATGAAGCGGTGGTCGCAGAAGATTTTAAAGCTGGAAAATGTGACGGCATCAGTGTGACCGGGATGCGTGGCCGTCAGTTTAATAATTTTACTGGTTCACTCGATGCCATTGGCGCGATTCCAGATTTGAATCTGGCGGTTAAAGTCATGCAGGGCTTGGCCAGTCCCACCTTCGCCAAACATATGCTGCAAGGCAAATATGAGGTGGTCGGTGTCATTCCTGTAGGTGATGCTTTTCTGTTAGTGAACGACCGCAGTATTAATACCGTTGCTAAAGCAGCCGGTAAAAAAATTGCCGTACTTGATTATGATGAAGCACAAAAAATCATGGTGCAGCAGGTCGGCGCACAGGCGGTGAGTGCCGATGTCACCAATTTTGGTGCCAAGTTTAACAATGGCCAGGTGGATATTATTGGTGCACCAGCAGCAGTATTTAAACCGCTGGAATTACATAAAGGTTTGGGTAACAAAGGTGCGATTGTGAATTATCCGGTGTTGCAGGTCACAGGCAATATCATTATCCGTCCAGATAAATTTCCGGCAGGTTACGGACAAAAATCACGTGAATGGGTAAGAAGCCAGTTACCACGTGCCTTTGGTATTTTAGGGAAAATGAAAGCGGACATTCCAGCAAAATACTGGATGGATATTCCTGCTGCAGACAAACCCGGTTACCAGAAAATGATGCGGGATTCCCGAATCGACCTGACCAAACGTGGCGTTTATGACAAACGCATGATGAAATTGCTGTGGCAATTCCGCTGCAAACAGAATCCCAAAAACTTTGAATGTGCTTTACAGGATGAGAACTACAAATAATCCTGATAAAATTACTCTGATTTGACTTTTAATCTGTGCAGACTGACCATATATTGAGTGTGCTATACTTAAATATGGTCTTTTCTTTTTAAAGACATTCCATTCAACAGAGGAATCCGCCATGAATGCCCAAGCGCTTGTGCTCACCGACAATGCCGCAAATAAAGTACGCCAGTTGCGTGACAGTGAAGGTAACCAAGACTTAATGCTCCGTGTCTATGTGACCGGTGGCGGCTGTTCAGGTTTCTCTTATGGCTTTAACTTTGCGGAAAGCCAGAATGAAGATGATGCAGAATTCGCCAATGGCGATGTTAAAGTCTTAGTCGATTCATTGAGTTATCAATATCTGGTCGGTTCAGTTGTAGATTATTTAGAAGGTCTGGAAGGTTCACGTTTCGTGGTACAAAACCCGAATGCGACCACGACCTGTGGTTGTGGATCTTCATTCTCGATCTAAATCCATGCACAAAAAAAAAGTCCTCTCAATGAGGACTTTTTTATATCTGGAAGAACGTTTAGCTATCCAGTTTTACCGCTTCAAGCAGGTCAAAGATCACGGTAGTGACATCCTGACTCAACTCGCGGTTATTAAAAATTTCATAGGCGCTAATGGTAATGTCGGTATCGCTTGGCAACAGACGCTGTTCTTCTTCGATCAGGTCATTGATCGGCAATAAGGTCTGTTTGATTTCCAGATGCAGAATATCTTTATATTCCAGATTTTCATCGTCGAGTTCAATCAGTTGTTCATTGAAATAAGGCAGCAAAATCGAATGAAGATAGGGTTGGATGTCCTCGATATCAAAGATTTCGATATCACGGGTTTCATCAATCGTACTAATGTGGTCATTTACTTCAATTAAAATATGGTAGTAACTCACACGAATCTCCAAAGATGGCCTAAACAATGTAGCCAATCACAATAACATGAAATCAGAATAGAGTGTTTTTTATAATACTTATACACTTAAATTAATTAAGGAATTCAAGCTGATCACTCAACGGTTATAAAGCAAGGTCTTGTCTGCAGGTTGTAGCTGGAAGTGTTGCAGATTCTGTTTACCCAGCACCGGATACATCAGTGCTTCCGGGTCATTATGGTGATACAGACCCAAGGCATGTCCGAGTTCATGTGCCAGAGTCAGACGAAGATCATCTTCTGCATCAAACTGATAAACATGAATTTGATTGCCCATAAACACGCCTTTATGAAATTCGCGGGCAGGGAAACGCTGTTGGGCTTGAATGATATTCTGTTGATGGTTTTGCAGATCATGTTGATGCATGGAAACATTTATATTAAAGGAACTTTGCTGTTCCTGCAGGTATTGAAGTTCCCGTTGAAAATTTTCCGATTTACGCTGTAAAGCCAAAACTTCATATTCAATTTGCTCACGCTCATAAGCAGATAAATTCGGCTGACGGCGTCGTTGCTGTAAGGCCTGAAATTCACTATTGATCTGATCTCTTTGCTGGATCAGGCGTTGCTGCTGACTTTCCAGATGCTGATGGGATGCTTCCAGGTTTTTGACCTGACGTTGATACTTGGCGTCATCTGCCAGCAACTGTTTTTCGACTTTCTTTAAGGCATCATAGTCTTGCTGGCGCTGATCATAGATCAGGTGAATACTCAGCCTAGCATTTTCATCATAGACCATCAAATCGTCACGATTGCTTCCCTGATGCCAGATCTCGATGGCTTCCTTGCTCAGTTGAATCACTTGATCTTTACTCAGTCCAAAGCCTGAATCGACCTGATCAATCCGGAAACGTAAGCGGGTATCGAAAGGATGAGTCAAACGATCAGCCAGCGAGTTATAGCGCAGTTGAGGATGGGTTTTGGCCTGCATATGCAGATAGGCAGACATGATCAATCCCACCACGAGCAGACAGAGCAGAAGACGCATATTTTTTATTTAAATGTTTATTTTTTAAAAATATAGCTTAATTTTAATACTTTTCCCATGCCTATTTGCTTTGCTGCCCCACTTTTGGGTAAAGCCCTAATTCGCCCAGAGCCTGCTGTAAAATTTCAAGGCGAATGGCTGGATTCATATTGGTTTGCATTTGCATATTTAGAGAAAATGCCACGATTTCAGCCTGCGGTGTTTCGACCCACCCGGTGAGCCAGCCGACTTGCGGTTCTACATCCATGCCCCAACCGGATTTGGCATACAGGCGATAAGCTTGCCGTTCCTGTAGAAGTAACATGGCTTTGACTTGCTGCTGGACTTGAGGATCAAAGGCTAGTTGCTCTCGGGCTAGAGCAGAGACAAATTCGACTTCCTGTTTTGGAGTGATTTTCAAAGGGCCTACCAACCAGAAGTTATCGACCTGCCGACCAATCTGCTGATTACCAAATTGGATGCGTTGTACTTCCTGCTGCATTAATTCCAAACCAATATGACGTGCCAGTTCCTGATAGACGGGTACAGCAGAAGCTTGCATGGCTTCGCCGAGCGTCATGTCTTTTTCCCAGGCTGCAAAACTGCGTTTCTTGCCATCCCATTTAAAAATCTCATTGGTTGTGGCTTTACCATGTTGTAGACCAATCAGGGCATTGAGCATTTTGAAAGTAGAGGCTGGAACATATTCGGTACCTGCACGGCTTAAATCATTGCCATAGACCTGTACTTTTTGACCACGCTGAATCACTAAAACGCCAGAACTTTGCGCCTGATCAAATAATTGGGCAATGGCTTGAGTCGATTGAGTTGAAGTGATCTGAGAAGGGAAAGATGAAACAGGTGAGGTACACGCTGTCAGGCCCAAGCAACTCAGTAAAGGTAGCAAAATCAGAATTTTCATGGGTTCAGGGTATTTTAATGTTTGATTTAACTTAAACAGCTTTTCCTGAAAATACGATCAAATTTTGGTAATTTTTATTTTATTCCTTCAAGTCGAAACATAAAAAAACCGCGCGAAAGCGCGGTTTTTTCAGTTAAAGCGACAAATTATTTTTTGTCATCTTTCACTTCAGTGAACTCAGCATCTACAACGCCGTCGTCCGCTTTTTGAGATTGACCTTCGCCGCCTTGGAATGCATTCGGGTCAAAACCTTGCGCACCGCCTTGGCCTTGCGCTGCTTCATATGCACGTTGTGTAATTGGCATGATGATGTTTTGCAGCGCTTCAGTTTTCGCTTTGATTTCTTCAACGTCATTTTCTTTAGTTGCAGCTTCAAGCTCAGAAACCGCAGTTTCGATTGCAGTTTTTTCGTCTGCAGTCACTTGTTCACCAAGATCTTTCACTGCTTTTTGTGAAGAAGCAACTAAAGCATCCGCTTCGTTGCGTGCTTTTGCAAGCTCTTCAAATTTACGGTCTTCTTCAGCATTCGCTTCAGCATCTTTGATCATTGCTTCGATTTCAGCATCAGACAAACCTGAGTTTGCTTTAATCTGGATCGATTGCTCTTTACCAGTGCTCTTGTCTTTCGCAGATACTTTCAAGATACCATCAGCATTGATGTCGAAAGATACTTCAATTTGTGGCACACCACGTGGCGCAGGTGGGATGTCGCCTAACTGGAAGTTACCCAACAATTTGTTTTGCTGCGCCATTTTACGTTCACCTTGGTAAACTGAAATGTCTACAGCAGGCTGGTTGTCCGCAGCAGTTGAGAACACTTGAGATTTCTTTGCAGGAATCGTGGTGTTTTTCTCGATGATTGCAGTCAACACGCCGCCCATAGTTTCAATACCAAGTGTCAACGGAGTTACGTCAAGTAGAAGTACGTCAGTTTTGTCACCTGAAAGTACCGCACCTTGAATCGCAGCACCCATGGCGACTGCTTCGTCAGGGTTTACGTCTTTACGTGGCTCTTTACCGAAGAATTCTTGAACCTTCTGTTGAACCATTGGCATACGAGACTGACCGCCCACCAGGATTACGTCAGAGATGTCAGAAGTCGAAAGACCCGCATCTTTAAGCGCAATACGGCAAGGTTCAATGGTACGCGCAACCAGGTCAGCAACCAGACCTTCAAGTTTTGCACGTGTTACGTTGATCACTAAGTGTTTAGGACCAGTCGCATCAGCAGTGATGTATGGAAGGTTGATTTCAGTTGCATTTGAAGAAGAAAGCTCGATTTTCGCTTTCTCCGCAGCTTCTTTTAAACGCTGTAACGCCAGTGGATCTTGTTTCAGGTTAAAGTTTTGTTCTTTCTTGAACTCTTCAACCAGGAACTCGATTAACGCGTTATCGAAGTCTTCACCACCTAGGAATGTATCACCGTTAGTCGACAATACTTCAATTTGCTGGTCGCCATCAAGGTCCGCAATTTCAATGATTGAAACGTCGAAAGTACCACCACCCAAGTCATAAACCGCGATTTTACGATCGCCTTCTTTCTTGTCCATACCAAACGCAAGTGCCGCAGCAGTTGGCTCGTTGATGATACGTTTAACTTCTAAACCTGCAATTTTACCTGCATCTTTAGTTGCTTGACGCTGTGCATCGTTGAAGTAAGCAGGAACAGTAATAACAGCTTCAGTTACGGTTTCGCCCAGGTAATCTTCAGCAGTTTTCTTCATCTTTTTCAAGATTTCAGCAGAAACCTGTTGTGGCGCCAATTTTTTGTCGTTGACATCAACCCAAGCATCACCGTTGTCGGCTTTGATGATTTTGTAAGGAACCAGACCGATATCTTTTTGTACCGCTTGGTCTTCATAACGACGACCGATCAAACGTTTGATCGCGAACAATGTATTTTTCGGATTCGTTACTGCTTGACGCTTTGCAGATTGACCTACCAGAATTTCGCCATCTTTATAGGCAATAATAGATGGAGTGGTACGCGCGCCTTCAGCGTTTTCGATTACTTTAACTTTGTCGCCTTCAAGTACTGCAACACATGAGTTTGTAGTACCTAAGTCAATACCAATGATTTTAGCCATTTGGATGTTTCCTCTAAAATTTTTTTGTGATTTACACTTGTTATCCGATATGAGAGCCGTTCGATTTTTTTCAAGTAAAATTTTTGAAAAATTTCACAAACTCCCGAATTTATTTGGCTTAAGCGCCGACCATCACCATGGCAGGACGCAATAAGCGACTGTTAAGCGTGTAGCCTTTTTGCAAAACAGTCCCAATTTCATTTGCTTTGGCATTTGGATCAATCCCGACTGCCTGATGCAGGTCAGCATTGAAACCCTTGTTGGTATCCACTGCCACAACCCCAAATTTCTCCAAGGTATGCAATAAAGATTTAAGGGTCAGTTCAACACCTTCACGCAATGGTGTTTGCTCTTCACCTGCAGCCACAATGGCACGTTCCAGATTGTCGACTGTTTCTAGAAGCTCTTTAGAGAACTTTTCCAGAACTGTATCTTTATGCTTTTCAGATTCACGCTGAATACGTTCAACACTCTTTTGTGCTTCATAAACTGCATTGGCGGTACGGGCTTTTTCTAACTTTAAATCACCTTCAAGCTGCGCAATCTGCTCTTGTAAAGACTCAACGGAAACTTCAGCCTGCTCGGTTTCAGCTTGAGTTTGCGCTGTATCTTGTTCCGCTTGCTCTTGCTCAAGTTGTTGAGCTTGCTCGTTTTGCTCAGTCGCCATTGATTTACTCCGTTTAAATGGGTTCTTAAACATGTACAGTCCTTAGGCCTCAGTGTTCACTGCGTTTATGCTGAACTGCCATGGTTGTGAAGTTCTTGATTACCTAAAGAAATCGGGGCAGGGTGTAAAAATTCAAGCGTCGACCCAGATTAAATTTAAGATTTATACAAAATACTGAATCCAGCGGACAGCAGAACAAGCTATTCAGAACACAACAGCAGGATAGGATGAGAATAAAATACACGGACATCAGCAGCGACGAATCCGGATTTTGAGCTATATAGATTTAAATCGCGACCAAATCCAAGAATTAATTATTTGAAAATCAATATAAAAAATGACTAATCGTATTTTTGAATCAAATTGATAATTTTAATCCGTTTTAAGTATGGGTAAAAACATTGCATCATACTTTTATTAACAGCGACCTTGTTCAGAGGAGAGAGCCGAACCCGGTTGCTGTTGCTCTATTCTAAAGTTGCTTTTTTCAAGCTGAGCCCCCCAAGACTCAGCTTTTTTTTGCCTGTTTATTTATTAGACATAAAAGCGATTAATATCTAAGCAATAAAGTCTTTCACAATAAATGAACTTTTGATTAATATTTATTCCAGATTCTATCGCTGTAGTTTCTTCTTATTTTGAAATGTGTTTTCGTGGCTTATCCTGTTCTCTAGATAAGCCTTTTTTTTGTCCAGAATTTACCTTTTTTGAATTTGTTGGAATCAGTCGTCTCTATTTTAGCGGTTTGTAAGATAAAACTTACAGCTTGGATAGTGAATGTCCGCTTCATGAGAGCAAGTTGATTCGATAGGATAATTTATGTAGAGAACAGGATGTTCTGGTTGAATTGCTGAGAAGCATAAGCGAAGTGGAAGTTCGTTTAACATAACCCTCTGCAAAGGCCCTAAAGAAATTTTCTTTAGGGCCTTTGTCTATCTGGCAGCTACCTTTTTCATTAAAAAAGCCCAGTCTGGGCTTTTAATAGAGAGGGTGATTCAAGTCTTAGTCACGACGATCCCGTGAACGTTGTTCCTGATGACGTCGGTTGTCATTCCAGCGTTGATTAGAACGATTTTGCTGGACTTTTTTACTGCGTTGATCTTTTACACGTTTACGCTCCAGATCCTGACGACGTTTACGTTCTGCCTCTGCCTGTTTTTGCCGTTGCGTCATGATATTTTTACGTTGCTGTTCATGGTGCTGTCGTTCCAGTTGGCTTTTACGTCGATCCAGCTCTAACTGTCTTTTACGATCCTGCTCCCAATTGCGACGTTGTAATTCCTGTTTACGTCGATCCAGTTCAATGCGTTTGCGTTGCTGTTCATATTCCCAGCGTTGCCGCTCATAGCGACGATCTTGTTCATAACGCCGGTCCAGTTCATAGCGACGGTCATAACGCTGATCATAGCGGCCATCATAATAGCCACCATCTTCAGGAAATGCGACGCAGCCTACAGCTAAAAATGCAGTCGCCAAAGACAAAGCTATAATTTTTCTAGCCATAGGCATCCTCCCGATTTGTAATAAAAAATATACTTAAGCTCGCAAAAGTACGTCAAAAATAACCTTTAAACGGTCAATGACATCTTTTATAAATGAGGGTAACGTATCGAGTAGAAGCTATATGTACATTGATATTAAGACTTATATAAGAATATGGTCACTGAAACACTAATCGTGTAGAAACTATGAAGAATTAAGAGAATAAGGACTAAAAATAATGACTGTGAATCCTCCGGTTCTGAAAAGTGTGATGGAAAAGGGACAAGGGACGGCAGCGCGTATGCTGGACCGTTTACCTGGCATTGCACAGGAAGCATTGGTCAAGGCTCTGGATTATCCTCATGTTTATCCTGATTTAGATCCATTGGTTAAATGCCTGATGGCCATCCAGATAAAACAGGGGCATAGCAGTTTTATTAGTGAGGATCTGGCTCATTCGCGCACATTGTTTGATGCACGTATGAAAGCCATCCGGGCTAGACCGACCGCGGTCAAATTTGTTGAAGAGCTCCGCCTTCCTCTACAGAGTGGCAGCATCTTTGCCCGGCATTATCATCCAGCTCCACAAAAGAAGTTGCCGATGGTGATTTTTTATCATGGCGGTGCATTTATGGTGGGTGGTCTGGACAGTCATGATGAATTCTGTCGCTTGCTGGCAGTACATGCCAAAGTACAGGTGCTAAGCGTGGCTTATCCGCTGACGCCAGAATTTAGCCCCTTGCAGATGGTACAGGTTTGTGAAGATGCCTTGGCTTGGGCACATCAGCATAGTAAGCAACTAAAAATCTATAAAAATCGTATTGCCGTAGCAGGGGACAGTGCGGGCGGAAATCTGGCTACTGTGGTGGCACAGCGCAGTGCAGGTAAATCTTATGCCGCACGAGCACAGCTTTTGCTTTATCCGGCGGTCGACTTTAAAAGTCGCCATCCTTCTTTTTATGCCTATAAAGATGGACTGGTACTTTCGGAACAGGATATTGATCTGGTGACCTTCATGTATGCCCAAACCCATCAGATTGAACTGGATGATCCGCTGATTTCACCCACCTATGGTGAATTGCAAAACTTGCCGCCAAGTTATGTGATTACTGCACGTCATGATGTCCTGCATGATGAAGGTTCAATCTATGCACATAAACTACGTCAGAATGGCGTGAGTGTTCATTATCATGAATATACCGATCAGGCACATGGTTTTATTAACCTGACGCCGATCTCCCGCCGTGCCAAAAAATATGTGATTGAGATCAGCAAAAATTTCCGCAAATTTTGGGACAAAAATAGTTAAATCCAAGGCATGAATGTAAAAAGGTGTTTCTCATGAAACACCTTTTTTGTAGATAGGTTTTTATCAGTTCTTATACTTTGCTGCTGATCTGCGCTTCAGGAAAGATCAGATTGAATTTGGGGACATAAAAGCTTTGCAGCAATTTGGCTTTGGAAAAATCTGGAAATATATTCTCGGCATCTTTCCATTCTACTTGCGAGAGTTTGGAGAGGTGACCGCGGAACTGTGGACTAAACTGAAAACGCTGACCTTTCCAGGCTTGCTGAATCTTCAGCATAGATGCTGGAATATGATGACTATTAATATAGAACTGGCGTGCGGATTTGGTTTTCTTCAGCCGAATCGTCATATGCTGGTTCTGATGCTGAATTTGACACAGTACTTCCTGATCCTTTTCCTGCCATTCAAACTGCGCATGTTCTTTGGGAATGCCCCATAAATGCTGACCGTGTACCACAGACTCATGGGTAGACACATAAATTTTAGGAATTGAGCTGAGGCGTCGTTTACTAATTAAAGGATGATCCAGAATCAGTAACTCATCATAAGGGCCAATCGGCGAAGCGTGATAACGCACCAATAAGACTTGGACCATACGACCCAGCGGAGAAGGCGCAATACGGAACTGTTTTGCTTGCTCAATAAAGCTTGGGGTCAGCCAATAATTCAGAATAAAACCCTCACCCTGCAAACGCCAAGGTGGAAACTGGTGGATATTTTGCTCCTGTAATAATGCATGCTTCATTCTTATTCTCTTGTCTTTAGTCGGCAGGTCACTGCATTATGAGTTATAAAAGATTAATATATAGTCATTCACAACCATTACTTCTAAGTAGATGAGTTAATAAATGTTAAAGAAATCATTATGTGTCATCGCACTTGCTGCGGTCAGTCTGCCAAGCTTTGCTGAAAATACGATTATTGAGATGAAGACTTCATCTGGAAATATTGAAATTGAACTCTTCAATGACAAAGCACCAATCTCGGCAAAGAACTTCGAAAGCTATGTAAAGAGCAACTTCTATAAGGATACGATTTTTCACCGCGTCATTCCAGGTTTTATGGTGCAGGGTGGTGGCTTTGATGTGAACATGCAGGAAAAAGCCAATACCAAAGCACCCATTAAAAACGAATCATCGAATGGTCTGCAAAATAAACGCGGTACTTTAGCCATGGCGCGTACCAATCAGCCAGATTCTGCCCGAGCACAATTTTTTGTGAACCTGGTCGATAATGATTTCCTGGATCGTTCTGCTAGAAATGCCGGCTATGCGGTATTTGGTAAGGTCATTAAAGGCATGGATATCGTCGATCAGATTGCTAAAGTACCGACCCGAAACTATGGAATGCATCAAAATGTGCCGGTGAACCCTGTAAAAATCACCAGTGTGACGATTAAAGCACCAGTCGTGAAAAACTAGACATAGAATAAAGCAGAAATATTTAATTTATATTTCTGTTTTAAAAATATGTACTTATGTAATGAATTGTATGGAATTGAACCAATTTGGTGCATAAAAATAAAACACTCGTGATTCATGTGCGTTAAAAGCGCTTGCACGTGTAAGAAATTGCCCTATAATGAGCACATACCGACGAGATACACGGTGATGAACGAAGCGAGATGCTGAGTTATTCGGTGTTTTGAGTCCAGCTTCTAGCACTGACGAGGTGTTAGAAAGATCATTAAGAGATTATGAAGAACAACTTGTGTGGATTTTTACTGGTTGATCGATCGAAATTATTTTCATTGATTGATGGTAGAAATTACTCGAAGTTTATTTGAGAAA
>NZ_JBBCWZ010000036.1:0-29963 GCF_037145695.1 Acinetobacter sp. USHLN143 | reverse complement strand
GTGCTGAAAAGATTGCCGACCCATAAAGTGACCCAAATAGAAGAATTACTGCCACACCGCTGGAAACCTGAACCGAATTAAAAATAGACATGGGGTTCAGCGGACGCTTACTTTTCTGGTACCTGATCCCGCGTCTGAATCTGCCAAAGATGGACTAGTCTGATATCAAACAGGGCTAGCTAAAAAAAGCGGACAGGAATTCAACATTCTTTTCAAACTCAACAAAATACCTATAATTCCAATTAGAAACTTGTTGTAAATTAAACCTTAGGAAAAAAACAAATACAGTTTTGACTTTCTTATTTTAAATTAGACGAATCAACCGGAGATTCTTATTGCGCGTTGCCCGCTATAAAATTTTGCTCATTATCGTATTGCTACTGGCAGTAGGGTTTGCTCTATTTCGTTGGTGGCAGGGGCCAGTGGCGCCTAGTTATACGCTGAGTGCCATGCCGCTGGTACAAAATGTTGTTGCGACCGGACGTGTTGCGACAGTTTCACGTGCCCAGGTAGGCAGTGAAATTAGTGGTGTGGTTCTGCAACGTCTGGTGCAGGAAGGCGATCAGGTTAAACCGGGTGATCTGCTGGTGGTATTGAAATCGGATGAATTGCTGGCCCAAGTCAGACAGGCCGAGCTGGCATTGACCGAATTGGCAAGCAGCCGACGGCCACAGGCTGCAGCAGAACTGGCCAGTGCCAAAGCCCAGCTGGAGCAAGCCAGCCGAGAAGCTACACGTCGACGTAATGCAGAAGCCGGTATCCTGTCGAGGGAAGAAGTCGAACAGGCTGTGGAAGCAGAAAGAGTCGCGCGCAATAATTATGAGACAGCTCGGGTAAAAGCAGCCGCATTGGCTGCGGGTCAAGTCGAAGAAGCGTCGCTTCGGGAGCAGCTTGCAGTGGCACAGGCTCAACTGGCCAAAACCAAGATTCGGGCTGCGGTCGCCGGCACAGTACTGACACGCGATGTCGAGCCGGGTGATCTGGTTCAGCCGGGACAAACTTTATTTACCATTGCGTTAACAGGGAATACAGAAATCCGGGTACCGCTAGATGAGCGGAATTTACCGCAACTCGCCTTGCAGCAAAATGCGACCGTCATTAGCGATGCCTATCCGGATCAGTCTTTCCCAGCTCGGATCAATTTTATTGCGCCAAGTATTGACCCACAGCGCGGTACAGTAGAGGTCAGGTTAACTGTCAATCCCGTACCAGATTTTCTGCGTCAGGACATGACAGTATCGGTGAATGTCGAAACGGCCAAACGAGCACGGGCACTGGCTATTCCAAATGATGCTTTAAGCAGTATCAAGGGAGACAAGGCCGTGGTCTTAATGGTACGTGATGGAAAAATACAGCGTCAGCAGATTACTTTAGGCTTGCGTGGCCTGGCCATGTCGGAAGTGAAATCCGGGCTGAGCGAGGGTGATCAGGTGTTGGTAGATGCCGAATCTTCATTGGAGGATGGCACCAGAGTTCGCTTAAAACCACACCAGAGTTCATTACAGAATTCTGCTGATATGGCCAATAGTAAAAATGAATTACCGGTGAACTTCGATTGAAAAATTTATTCGGGCGGCTCTGGATCGAATGGAAAATCGCGGTCAGTTTTTTGCGCGAGGGTCGCGCGCAGTCCATCATGATCACCATCGGGGTTGCCGTGGGCGTAGCGGTGATCGTCTTTATCACTGCGTTGATTCAGGGGCTGCAAGCCAATATTGTTGAACGAACCTTAGGTACACAGGCTCATATTCGTCTGCTGTCACCGGATGAAGTCAACCGGATTGTGTCACCTCCCGCCGGAACAGTGCAATTATTGCAGGAAGACAAACGGGCACAGCGCCTGCGTTCGATTAACAATTGGCAACAGATTACCGAAACACTAGACCAGTTGCCTGTACTGACCTCCGTCTCGCCGGTGGTGTCGGGGCCAGCTTTTGTACAACGTGGTGATGCGATCGAATCAGTGGCCTTGGTCGGGATGAATTTAGAACGTTATCAGCAGATCATTCCATTAAAAGAATATTTAATCAGTGGCCAGTTGCGGGTCGGCGCGGATGATGTACTGATTGGCAGTCAATTGGCCAAAGACCTCGGTGTTCAGGTCGGCAGCAAGTTGCGACTCGATACTGGCCAACAGAAAAGTGCCTTGGTGAATATTGCCGGTATCTTTGAGCTGGGCGTGCGCGAACTGGATGCGCGTTATGTTTATCTGGATCTCAAGCAGGCGCAGTCCTTACTCGGCCTGCCAGGCGGAGTAACAGTCATTGATCTGACCATTGCCAATATTTTTGAAGCAGACCAGGTTGCAGCACAAGTCGGACGCCTGACCTCATTAAAAGCCGAAAGCTGGATTGAAACCAATGCCCAACTGATGAATGCCATTACTGCACAAAGCCTGTCCACCAATATGATTATTGTCTTTGTCGCAATTTCGGTGGCTTTCGGGATTGCCAGCGTCATGTCCGTCAGTGTGGTGCAGCGCACCCGGGAAATTGGTATTTTGCGGGCGACGGGTGCAACCCAATCGCAAATCCTGAGAGTTTTTCTGTTTCAGGGTGCAATCTTTGGCTTGCTCGGTTCAGTGCTGGGCAGCATAGTCAGTTATGGTCTGGTATGGGTATTTAATAATTTTGGGCCGGGATTATTCTATATTCCAATTTCGATTGAACTGGTGATATTGGCACTATTGTTGGCCACATTAACAGGCGTACTGGCGGCAGCAGTGCCATCACGTCGGGCCGCGGCACTCGATCCGGTGGAGGCGATTCGTCATGTCTGAGCAATCTCAGGAAGTTCTGCGTCTGGAAGCGCTGCGAAAATCTTATAATATTGGCCAGCCCAATGAAGTGGAGGTCTTGCATGGCATTGACCTGCGCATTGATCGCAACGACTTTGCTGCACTCATTGGCCCTTCCGGTTCTGGCAAAAGTACCTTATTAAATATTCTGGGACTGCTGGATAAACCAACGAGCGGCGAGCTGTACTTGTTGGGACAACCTACCAGTGCGATGGATGATACCGGCCGTACGGCGCTGCGCGGCAACAGCATCGGGTTTGTATTTCAGTTTCACCATCTGATTCAGGCATTTAGTGCACTGGATAATATTCTCATGCCTTTAATGATGGCGCATGGCAAACCGGATCAGCAGGCAATGCAACGCGCACGTGATTTACTAGCGGCAGTGGGGCTGGAAAAATTTGCTGAACGTAAACCGAATGAACTTTCCGGAGGACAGCAGCAGCGGGTGGCCATTGCTCGGGCCTTGATTACTGAGCCGGCATTATTATTGGCCGATGAACCGACAGGTAATCTGGATACCCAGACCGCGGCTGATATGTTTGAACTGTTTCGTAAAGTGCATCGTGAACGCGACTGCGCCGTACTTTTAGTCACGCATGATCCGCGCCTGTCTGCCACTTGTGATCGTACCATCAATCTGGTCGATGGCCGGATTGAAAGTGATTCGAGCAATTCTCCTCAAGATTAAGCTGTACTCTAAGGAGCCAGGAGGGCTAATTTTTTGAAGCGATCGAAAAGATATTTCAGATTTATAGCTTTCAAAAAATGATAGCCATATATGAGATTGAAATAATCTGTAAACAATCTGTTTGTTAAAAAAGGATGTATGCGATTGCCTACATCCTTAAATTTCGATGGTTTAATTTTAATGATCCTGACTTTTAGCTTGATCTAATCATTGAGTGCCGATAAATCCCTCTAATATAAACGTCAGGATGAAGCCGAACTTTAATGGCACTACCGCAAGTTTCCATTTCATCCTGTGAATAAGCCTGATTTCAAAGATTCGATCCGATTTTATTGTTCCAGATTGCTTCTCAGCATCCAGGCAGTTTTTTCGTGTACTTCCAGTCTTTGCGTGAGAATGTCAGCGGTCGGCTGATCATTGGCTTCTTCAATGATCGAAAAAATACTTCTGGCGGTACGTGCCACAGTTTCATGTGCATCTACCAGTAAACGTATCATTTCTTCGGCTTTAGGCACACCTTCGACTTCTTTAATGGAGGTGAGTTTTACAAACTGTTTATAAGTGCCGGGTGCTGCAAAACCTAGAGCACGAATACGTTCAGCAATGATGTCCAACGCATTCCATTGCTCGGTATATTGAGTCATAAACATGTTGTGCAGGCTGTTGAACTGGGGGCCGGTGACATTCCAGTGGAAATTATGGGTCATCAAATACAGGGTATAACTGTCTGCTAAAAGTCTGGATAAACCATCGACAATTTTGGCGCGATCATCATGCGAAATCCCGATATCAATTTTCATTGCTTTAGATTCTTTTTTAGAAGAGGCCATGCTCTTACTCCTTCAAACTTAACGCGATACGGTGTATTAAAATAAAGTCGGATGTATCTGAAGCCCGAACCAAGAGATGAAATGATCTCTATGACTTTGTATTTGATCTAACAGGCTAAGAGATTTAAGTGGTTATAAGTTATAGATATTAGATCAATATAAAGGCAGGAAGTTTAGTCATTATGTATAAGCAGGGCGCGGGATTGTAACTATTTAAATCTGTCAAGTTCTGACCATCTTCAGCGGTAGCATATTAATTTCTTAGAGCAAATTGAACTTCTAAAAAAGTCCTAATCATTTCAGGATTGAAACATCGTGTTAGGTTATGACGTCTATTTATGAGCAAGATCACATATCACCACACTGAATATTTATTTTGAAATATCTCTGCGAAATTTTAATATTTTATTTTAAATAAATAACTTAGATGAAAATATGAATCATTAATAAACCCGAAATTTATAAAAAGTAACACAATGCTGCCTTAATTAAACAAGGCACTACAAACAATAATAAATCTCTTTCTCAAATGCAGTTATGTTAGGACACAGGCGAAACCAATAACAATATTCCCAGAAAAGCAAAAATGCTTCGAGTCAGCATATTCAGAAGAAATGTGAGGCTGATACAGGATCGGCTGTAGCAGATTGACTTGCGGGATGATTTTGATTCGGTAAGCCATGCAATATATAAGCTCAAGCGACTTTGAGATAGACCAAAAATATCTGAACTAAACTCAAGCTCAGCAAGGAATACATCATGAAAATTAAGGCCAATAGCCCCGCGACTGGTAAAGACGGTTTAGACAAACAAAATACCAATAAAAAAAGTGAACAGCTCGACGCATATCGCAGTGATGCGACCGAGCAGGCACTCACCACCAATCAAGGGGTTAAAATTTCCGATAACCAGAACAGTCTCAAGGCAGGCGTTCGCGGTGCGACCTTGATCGAAGATTTTATTCTTCGGGAAAAAATTACCCATTTTGACCATGAGCGAATTCCAGAACGTATTGTGCATGCCCGCGGTGTCGGCGCACATGGCTATTTTGAGGCTTATCCGGGGAATGAAAAACTGACCAAGGCAGGCTTCCTGACCAATACCAGTGTGCAAACGCCAGTATTTGTGCGTTTTTCTACCGTACAGGGACCACGTGGTTCAGCAGATACGGTACGTGATATCCGTGGTTTTGCCACCAAGTTTTATACGGATGAAGGTAACTTCGATCTGGTAGCGAATGATGCGCCGGTATTCTTTATCCAGGATGGGATCAAGTTCCCGGATTTTGTACATGCGGTCAAGCCTGAACCACAGACCGAGATTCCTACCGGTGCATCTGCACATGATACTTTTTGGGATTTTGTTTCCTTAGTGCCTGAATCTGCACATGCGGTGATGTGGGCCATGTCGGATCGGGGTATTCCGCGTAATTTAAGAGCCATTCAAGGCTTTGGTGTACATACTTTCCGTTTTATCAATGCCGAGAATAAAGCGGTTTTTGTGAAATTCCATTGGACGCCAAAACAGGGTCTCGCCCAACTGGTCTGGGATGAAGCACAAAAACTGGCGGGTAAAGATCCGGATTTCCATCGTCGTGACTTATATGAAGCGATTGCCTCCGGTAACTATCCGGAATGGGAACTAGGTGTACAGGTGGTTCCAGAAGAAGATGAGATGAAGTACGACTTCGACTTACTGGATCCAACCAAAATTATTCCGGAAGAACTGGTGCCGGTGACGCCGATTGGCAGAATGGTGCTGAACCGTAATGTCGATTATTTCTTCGGTGAAACCGAGCAGGTGGCCTTCTGTCCGGGACATATTGTGCCGGGACTGGATTTTACCAATGATCCGTTACTGCAGGCACGTCTGTTCTCCTATACTGATACTCAGCTCAGCCGTTTGGGTGGCCCGAACTTCCACCAGATTCCAATCAATAAGCCGGTTTGTCCATTCCACAATAACCAGCGTGACGGTCTACATCAGCGTATTGTGCATACCGGTCAAGCCAGTTATGAGCCGAACTCGATTGACAATAACTGGCCGGCTGAAACTCCGCCCGCAGCACAAGGTGGTGGTTTTGAAAGCTATCAGGAGCGTATTGATGGACACAAGATCCGTCAGCGTAGCGAATCATTCAGTGATCACTTTAGTCAGGCCCGTCTTTTCTACCGCAGCCAGGCACCACATGAGCAAAAGCACATTGTCGATGCCTATGTCTTCGAGCTGAGCAAGGTGGAGCGCAAATATATTCGTGAACGTGAAGTACTTGAAGTGCTCTGCAATATCGATCTGGACTTGGCACAGCAGGTTGCTGACCAATTGGGTATTGAAATTCCGGCAGAGAAAAAGGCGGCAAAATTGCCAGAGGTGCAGGTTTCACCACGTTTATCTTTTGAGGCATTTAAACCTGAAGATATTAAGGCACGCAAAATTGCGCTATTGGTGCACGACAAGGCCAATGAGGCCAGTATCAAAGCTGTTCAAGCTTGGGCAGAATCAGAAGGGGCTGTGGTCGATGTACTGACCCCAAAACCGGGCCCGGTACTGGGTCAGCAAGGCGAGGTGATTCCTTCCGATGGTATGCAAAAAGCAGAACCATCCATTGCCTATGATGCTGTGGTGATTGCTGACGGTGACAATTACGATGTGGTGATGAAAGATGGTGTGGCGACTCATTATCTGCTGGAAGCTTACAAGCATTTAAAACCAATCGTGTTCCTGGGCGATAAAGGCAAGCTGATTGAGGATCTGCGCTTGGTTAGCGATGAAGGAACTCTGGCAAACGGACAGTTTGAAGCAGTACAAGATAGCTTCAAGACTTTGATCCTGAACCATCGTGTCTGGGCGCGTGAAGCGATTGCGGAAGCAATTCCTGCCTAAACGATCCAATTTATGTTTTAGAGGATAGAGGCTCCGGCTTCTATCCTCATGGTTTTAAAATGGATGAAGAGATGGTGAGACCGGACGTCAAAAAGTTGTTAGCGCAAGCACAGCAAGCCAAATGGAGCAGAGAGCAGGATATTTATCTGATTGAACATAATCATTTGCCTTTAGCTGAACTGATGCAGCAACTTTGTTTCAATGAAGAAGAGATTAATGCACGCCGTAAGGTATTAGGGCTGACCACACGTTTAAAACAAATGCGCAAGCTTTCTCATTAACTGACTTTACAAACACAACAACATTATCCGTATTTTATGAGGAACCGCATGCATGAACCTCGGTTCAATATTACAAAGATTTGAAACTTCTCCTCTGGAGCTACAAGAAAAAATTCACCACACTTTAATGGAGCTGGTAGAGATTTCCGCTCAGGTGCCTTATCCCGCTTCCGGAGCGACCTTAAAACGCTGGCAGATGCTTAGTCAGGTTTCGGCAAGCAATTTGAGCCTGGGCAAACTGTATGAATCGCATTTAGATGCTTTAGCTATTCTGCATGAACTGAATATTCCGGTAGAACAAAAAGGCTTATGGGCAGTATGGGCGGCAGAAGGCGGTCCCAAACCTTTAACATTGCAAGCAGGAAAGCTAAGCGGAATTAAGCCCTGGTGTTCTGCATCGGTCTGGGTGCAACACGGTCTGCTGACTTACCGTGATGAGCAGCAACAATCCCAATTACTGATTCTAGATTTGTCACAAGAAGGCATTCAGCATCATCAGGATGCCTGGCAGGCAGTGGGCATGCAGCATACCTTGACTGCCCGGCTTGAACTGGATCAGGTTAAGGCGGAAAAAGTCGCAGCTCCAAATGCCTATCTGGATCGGCCCGGATTCTGGCATGGCGCCGCAGGTGTGGCCGCGTGCTGGTATGGCGCAACCGTGCGTTTGGCTGAATATTTAAGACAGGCAGTATTGTTAAAACCGCATGCCTATAAGGCCATGTATCTCGGTGAAATTAGTCGGGAGCTTTTAGCGACACAGTCCTTATTTTATCAAGTTGCTGCATTGATTGATCAGCAACCGCAACACGCACATGAGTTAAAGATTCGTAGCCTACGTGCTCAGGTGGAAGCGACTGCCTTAAATGTACTAACTCATGTAGGTAAGGCACTTGGTGCTGGGCCGTATTGTGAGCATCCGCATTTCGCTCGGCTTGCAGCAGATCTTCCGGTATTTATTCGTCAAAGTCATGCTGCATTTGACTTGGAGCGGATTGGCGAGCTGACTGCACAGGAGGAACAATTATGGACGTTATAAGACATGAGATTGTAGGGGATCGTGTCATCCATGGTGAAGGCACAAGACTTGAAGAATGGCGTTCCTGTCAGATCCTGCAACAGATGCCGGAATTTGATATTCCTAAGATTATTCCTCTAGATGCCAGAGTCTGCATCATTGCCCCTCATCCTGATGATGAAATTTTGGGCTGTGGAGGCCTGATTCAGCGTCTGGACAAACTTGGCTATCAGATCATACTTTTTGCCGTTACCAATGGGACAGCCAGTCATCCCGGCTCTAGTCTATATACTCCCGAAGAGTTGAACCAGATTCGTCCTGCTGAAACGCGAGCAGCTTTAGAAGCGTTACCTTTAAAACAGAATATCTTGCGGATCGCTTTAGATATTCAAGATGGCAAGGTGGCCGAACAGCGGGATGTGTTGCAACAGCATCTGCAATCTTATCTGCAACCGAATGATGTGTTAATTAGCACATTTGTTCATGATGGACATCCAGATCATGAAATTACGGGGCAGGTCACACAGCAGCTGGCCACTGAACTTCATTTGCCCTGTATTCAGGTCTTGATTTGGGCATGGCATTGGGCAACACCTGGAGATACCAGAATTCCCTGGACCGTCGCTCATCAACTCAAATTAACTGAGGAAGAATTACAATATAAGTCTCGAGCTGCGCGGTGTTTTAAGAGCCAGATCGAGCTTGATCCGACGGTAGATCAATCACCGATTCTGTCAGAGCAGGCATTACAACGTATTTTACAGCCCTGGGAGGTGTATCTGTATGAACAGTAAAGCAGCCTATGATCAGGAATATTTCGATGCCTTATATGCACTGAATCAGGGAGATCCCTGGCAATATGAACAGCGTTGGTATGAACAGCGCAAACGGCAGATTTGTCTGGCGATCTTGCCGCACTTGCAGTTTGACTCCGCGATTGAGATTGGTTGCAGTAATGGCATCTTTAGTCAGGAACTGGCGCGGCGGACAAATAGCTTAATGTGTCTGGATGCCAATAATACTGCGATCCATTTGGCGCAGCAGCGTTTACAAGCTTATCCGCATGTACAGGTGTTACAGCGGATCGTGCCAGATGATTTGCCCGAACAGAAATTTCAGCTCATTGTCGTCAGTGAGATTTTATATTATTTGAACCCGATTGCTCTGCAACAGGTGCTGACATGGCTGCATACTGCACTGGAACCGGGCGGATGTATCTTGAGTTGTCATTGGCGCGCGCCAATCTCGGGATTTAGCCTAAATGGTGAAGATGTCCATCAGTATCTCAAAGCGCATTTAAACTATGAACATTGTTTAAGCTTGCAGGACTCCGATTTTTTGGTAGATCTCTGGCTGAATTCAGCGCAATCTGTGGCAGAGCAGGAGGGTTTGAGATGAAGAAAATCGGTGTGGTGATTCCGGCCTGTAATGAAGAAGCCTATATTGAACGCTGCCTATTAGCGTTAAAATCAGCACAAACTTATTTTTTTCAATACTTTAAAACAATAAAAAATCTTCCTGAAATCCAGATTCTCGTGGTCTTGGACCATTGTACTGATAGTACCGCTGCTAAAGTTCAGCAAATGAACATTCCAGCTATCAGTTGCAACTTCCGAAATGTCGGTAAGGCACGCCATTTGGGGATTCAGCAGATGATCGAGCAAGGTTGTGATTGGATTTGCTGCACCGATGCGGATTCTTTTGTACAGTGCGACTGGTTTCAGGTCATGTTACAGCATCAACCCACCGATGCGATTTGTGGTGTAGTCGAGCTGGATCAATGGGATCATTTAAGCCGCAAAACCCGTCAGGCTTATCTCCGACATTATCAGGACAGCATGGGACATCGGCATGTTCATGGCGCAAACCTGTGTTTTAAAGCTTCGGCTTATATACAGGTCAATGGGTTTCAGCAACTGGACTGTCATGAAGATGTCGATTTCATCCGTCGTTTAGAAAAAGCTGACGCGCAGATTGTCTGGTCGAATCAGCTGAGAGTCACTACCAGCAGTCGTCTTAGCTCAAAAATTGCTGCAGGTTTTGCACATTTTCTACAAAAACTTGAGCTTAAGCAGGCCGCGAAAGAACCGATCAGCCTATGCAAATAAAAGCATAAAACTATAAATTTTATACAATCAGATACTTGTAAAAAATCTTAAAATTAGTGTCTAAAAACTATTCCATTTAAATTTATTCTGTTTATAATTCACGCAAATTCAGCCCCGCAAACTTATACATTCTAGCTATAAGTCTGTGGGGTTTTTCTATGGATGATCGGTAATGGATGCCTGAGCCTTCTTTTTTGGTAATACAATGTTCAATCAAACACTGCTTTCTCGAATTCAGTCTTCATCACCATATCTATGGCAGAAAATAGCGACTGCGTTGTGCTTCTTTAGCTTAGGCTTTAGTACTGCGGCTTGGGCACCCTTAATTCCATATGCACAGCAGCGCCTGTTATTAAATCATGCTGATTTTGGCCTGTTATTGCTGTGTGCCGGGATTGGTTCAATGTTGGCGATGCCACTGGCCGGCCGACTGGCCAATGCCTTAGGTTGCCGTACTGTTTTAGCCGTAATTCTCAGTGCATTTTTGTTCATTCTGCCTGCTCTGGCTTATAGTCCGAATCATTTAATGATGGCCATCAGCCTGTTTTTCTTTGGTGCCAGTGCCGGGGCTTTGGGCGTGACTGTCAATATTCAGGCTGCACAGATTGAGAAAAAACTCGGTAAAAGTTTAATGTCAGGTTTTCATGGAGTGTGTAGTTTAGGTGGTCTAGCAGGCGTACTGGGCATGACCATGTTAATGGGATTCGGCTTGGCGCCTTTAACTGGTGCGGTGATTGTCAGTGTGATTTTGCTGCTTATTGCCTTATTTGCTGTTCCTTTGAGCTTGGGTGCTGAGCCAAAAACGGCGGTAGAAGAAACATCATCAGAACAGTCGGTGAAAAAAGCAGCGCCGACCTGGGCGATTTTAGGCATTGGTCTGATCTGTTTTGTGGCTTTTCTGTCAGAAGGTGCCGCTATGGACTGGAGTGGTATTTATCTTGCTACTGAGTTCAGCCTGCCTGCGGCGCAAACCGGTTTGGCTTATAGTTTCTTTGCGGGTTTGATGGTGTTGGGACGCTTTAGTGGACACCTGATTATTCAGCAGTTTGGTGAAAAAAATACGATTCTGTTAAGCGCACTCTTGGCTGCAACCGGTTTATTAACCGTAGTCTTTGCACCAGTCTGGCAAGTAGTGTTGGTGGGTTATGCGATTTTAGGTTTAGGTAGTGCCAACATTGTACCGTTAATGTTTTCCCGTGCAGGACGTCAAAAAACTTTGGCTTCACATGTGGCATTGTCTTATGTATCGGTATTTGCTTATACAGGTTCATTAATTGGACCGGCATTGGTCGGCTTCGGCAGTGAAATCATCGGATTGAGCTTAGTATTTAGCGTCATTGCGATTGGTCTATTGAGTATTGTGATTTTGAATCATCTCACTGCAGACCCAAACGAAGTACAACAAAGCGAAGAGATTGTGGCTCCTCTTCAAAACGAAACACCAGCTTAATGCTGGTGTTTTTTTACTTAAAAATTTAGGCATGTACACTGAACTGGTTTGAAGCTCCTGCAGCCACGGGACGATAGATCCGCAAGCTTTGTGAGTTTTTCAGGTCAGTGATAAACTGATCACGCCAGCGAATAATATCGAAATTTTTCAAGCCTTGGCTTAAATAACGATAGCGCTCTAAACGTTCTGATTTAGACATACGTAGCGCTTTCTTCAAGGCTTTGGCCATACTGTCATGCTCATAAGGATCGACCAGTAAGGCTTCTTTCATTTGTTCAGCAGCACCGGCATATTTAGATAGAATCAAGACACCCGGATCTAAAGGATCCTGTGCAGCAATATATTCCTTGGCGACCAGATTCATACCATCCCGGATCGAATTTATCCAGCAAATATCTGCCTTACGATACAGTTGCATCAAGGCCTCATGGCCCAAAGTATCATAGCTGCAATCGAAGGGTAACCAGTCCGCTGTGCCATGCTGGCTATTGAGTTCATGCACAGCAGCTTTAAATTGCGTATACAGGTTCTTATAGGTCTTTACATCCAGTCGGCATGGACAGGCAATTTGTAATTGCTGGAATTGATTTTTAAACTCCGGTTGATCTTCTAACAAGCTCTGCAACGATCCGATTTTTTCCAATAAGCCTTTACTATAATCAATCCGGTCAACTGAAATGATGGTTTTATAAGGCTGCACTGTATCCAGATCAAAGGGAAGCTTTTCCAGATGGGTATCTGAGGCCTGATTCTGTAGTTGCACAGGATGCACACCAATCGGATAGCATTTCACATGAATCTTTCGAGATTGATAATTCAGGATTTCATTGTGACGATGCTGCACTTTTAAGGTCTGTTCAAGGAAATTTAAACAGTTTTCCTGATCGCGAGAGGTCTGCAAACCCAGTACATCGTAGTTGGCCAAATGATGTGCCAGATCGCGATGGGCGGGTAAAGTCTGCCAGAGCCTTAGTTCAGGAAAGGGGATATGCAGGAAAAAGCCAATACGGTTACGCATGCCCAGTTTACGGCAATAATGCGCCACGCTTAAAAAATGATAATCATGGATCCAGATAATGTCATATGGAGATGCCACCTGTTTCAGGTGCTTGGCAAAACGCAAATTGACATCCTGATAGATCTTAAAATCCTGCGGCTGATAATCTACAAGTTGATGCTGGTCGTGCATCAGCGGCCACAATGCATTGTTGGCAAAACCACAATAAAAGCCTTGATATTGGGATTCAGTCAATGGACTCGTGTGATATTCAACATTTTGATGCTTCAGGATTTGAAACTTCTGCTCTTTCGTCTGGTCAACTCGGGATCCATTCCAGCCAACCCAGATACCGCCTATATCCTGCAAAGCATCCTGCAATGCCACCGCTAATCCACCTGCCTGTGTATTGTCTGACTTAGGTAGATTTACACGATTTGATAACACTATGAGTTTCGACATGTAATTTCTCCAATAATAATTGTTGTTGTGCTTTCAGTATTTCTAAAAATTCTGCTAGAAAAGCCTGTACTTGAGTCACGTTTTCGAGGCGATGTTGTGCCACGGTGTTGCCTGTACCGACTTTGATAGAGCAGCCTTTGAATGTGTTGATGACTTGAAAACCGGCTTCGTCGGTCAGGTCATCTCCGATAAAAATGGGGTAATGATCACTTAAGTGATATTGCTGAATGATTTGCTGGATGGCTGAACCTTTATTTGCCCCTTTGGGCACCAGTTCGAATACAAACTTTCCAGCCTTAAGTTCAAAATCCTGAAAATGAGTAAGACAATTCAAGGCAAATGCATGCACTTGATGCTCTAAATAGGGATGTTCACGAAAATGCAGGGCGACTGAATAGTCTTTAATTTCTATTCGAGTCTGAGGAATATTATTACTATGTTCTGTAATATAATTTTTTAATAATTCAAACTGTTCAGGATTTAAATCAATTAACTTGCTTAAACGCGATTGATAGCTTAATTCCAGACCGTGAGAACCGGCAATATTCCAGTCAAATGGATAAATAAGTTTTTGGGCTTGTGTAATTGAGCGACCGGTCACTAATATTAGCTGAATATATTGTTGTAACTCTTTTAAGGTATTTAAGGTTCCGCTCTTAATTATACTTTTTGCTGGATCTGGGTGGAATTCAGAAATGGTTCCATCAATATCAAGAAATAAAACAAGTTTGTGAGAATAAATAATAGGTTTGAGCTGATTTAAAATCACTTGAGGTAATATATAAGAAGATGTAGCAAGTGAATCTTCTAGGTCTTGATCTTCTTTTAGAGTCGACATAAATACTACCTAAGCCTCTGAATTTAAATTGATTTAAAAGTTAGAATTACCTGAATGGTCATTGCTTTGATTAAATTTATAACATATTTCATTTAACAGACTGGCTTTAAGTGCAGAAACGAAACACTTTTAACAAGTACAGTTACTTTGTAAGATTTAGAAATATTTTGGTAGAAATCCAGTAATTGTTAATAAATTTTAAAATAAATTATGAGGATTTTATATTTTAAGGTTTTCTTGGATTGATTGTTTTTCAGGATTTTAGATAATAAGATTTATTATTTAATCGTTATTTTTGAATATGTATTTTGTAATTAATTTTTCAGAATATAGTATTTATTATTAATTTATATTTTATTTTTTAAATATATAGGGAGATTTAATTTTGAGATCCTTTTAAATATAAAAATCTAAAAAAAATTATAAATTAGGCATATGTAATTAAAATATTTAGCTTAAGTTTATGAAAATTAATAATTTTTATAATCGGCTAAGCTGGCTTAAAAGGAAAAGTACTAAAATTGTCTAGAGGGAAATTTCGTATTATCAAATTTTCTTGGGATAAATTGGAGAGCTATACAATTTAAACAGCCTCTTAATTTAGCATCTCAGATTAATTTTTTAATTCTTATCGGTAAATTTTATCAGAGGATAAAAAATCGAAAAAAATGAACGCCAGTTCTATGACTAAACTCTGAAAATAACTTGAATATTCTTTTTTTTGAATCGAAGCGTAGGTATTAGATGAAGTTGAGCTAAACAGAGAGAAGAGATGTAAAGGTGTCATCGCAAGGACAGAGTAGATACAAAAAACCGAAAACAGATCATTAGTGATCTTACATAGGTTACAAAACTAAATGATGTTTCAATTAAAAAGAATTCTTTGCTCAAATGGATGAGTCAATTTAACAGCAGTAAATGATGAGAGAAAAGGGAAGAAATAATTTCTTGAAAAAATAATGAAAGAGCAATTAAAGTAGAGAGAAGCTCAGGGTCGTATCATATAAGTTAAGAAACCAAACTCAGATACAACCCGTCTATTTGCATGAAAGAAAAATACTCAGATTTCTCGCCACACTTCATTTTCGTCTTTTAAAGGAATGGTAAAGTTAAAATCATCATCATTACTGACCAGAAGACTGGTTGGAGTCTGCATGACCACTTTCAAAACAGTACCTGCTTCAAAACTAATAGGGGCGCAGTTTTCTTTTTCTAGAGTCACCGGTTTAAGTAATTCAATTACCGAACTTTCCATAGTTTTTTCCAAAATAAGATTACTTTTCGATAATTAAATCATAGCATGATTTTTGAAAATTTAACTGTTTCTTCAAAAACTGAGAACTTGATCAATGATTTATTCAAATAGGGAGAAGTGCTCTATTTAGGTAAAAGACACCTAGAAGACATGCAGTATGCCTGATTTTCATCCTATTCTTGCAGTACTCGGAAGCATGAGGTTCTTTTACATAAACCCGACAGATAACAGGCATAAAAAAGTCTATCAAAATAACGAAAGGTCAAAAACATGATAATTTTTTTGTTTTTGATATCGCTCGGCTGAATGATAAAAATCGAGAATATAAGGAAAATCATAAGGCAGAGCTGAATGATAAAAATAAGTTTCTAGAGACTCGATATCCTTCTATCCTTTTTTACACTAAATTGAAAATTAATGCTTTATAACAGTAAAAATCTAAAATAAGAATAAACTATGCGTCATTTGGATGACCAAGAGACATAAGGAGAACTGGGTCGGCATGTTTAAGTCATTTTTCCCGCAACCCGTCTGGTTTTTTAGCAGCCTGATTTTGTGGTTTATCATTAATCTTGTGCTTTGGCATAGTGGCGGATCAGGATGGGGAACCTATCTGGGTTTTCCTGAAGGTTATTTTGATGAAAAGCTTACAATCGGTATCGGGCGTTTCTGGTCAGCTCAATTTATCTGGTTCTATCTCTGGTATTTCATTGCAACTACGATATTTGCGCTGTTCTGGCAATGGAAAGCCGGACACCGATGGCAGCGCTGGTCGGTCTGGGGCTCGGCATTTATTCTGTTTAATATCTGGTTCGGGGTACAGGTCAATGTCGTATTAAATGAATGGTATAGCCCGTTTTATGATCAGATTCAACAAATACTCACTAAGGGTGGTGGGGATGTTTCATTGCTGTATCAAGGCGCATTAACCTTTATTTATATTGCGATGGTTTATGTCACTTTAGCAGTATTTAACCTGTTTTTTGTCAGCCATTATGTCTTCCGCTGGCGTACCGCGATGAATGATTATTACACCGCACATTGGGAGCAGTTACGTCATATTGAAGGTGCATCACAACGCATCCAGGAAGACACCATGCGCTTTGCCAAAACCACAGAACAGTTGAGTGTTTCCTTGATTGAAGCGCTGATGTTGCTGATGGCATTCCTGCCGATCTTGTATCAGCTCTCTAGTCACGTGAAGGTTTTACCAATTGTAGGAGAAATACCGCATGCTTTGATGTGGGCCTCGATCGGCTGGGCAGTATTGGGTACGGTTATTTTGATGGTTGTGGGAATGAAGCTGCCCGGACTGGAGTTTAATAACCAGAAGGTTGAGGCAGCCTATCGTAAAGAGCTGGTCTATGGCGAAGATTATGCTGATCGCGCACATCCGCTGACACTCCAAGAACTGTTTAGCCGAGTACGCTGGAATTATTTCCGGTTGTATTTTCACTATGCTTATTTCAACATGGTTCGGATCTGGTACTTGCAGTTAGATAATATTTACGGATTATTTATTCTGTTTCCAAGTATTGCAGCAGGGGCAATTACTCTTGGTTTGATGATGCAAATCCTGAATGTGTTCGGCAAAGTGCGGGAATCTTTCCAGTATCTGATTCTGTCTTGGCCGACGATTATTGAACTGATGTCGATCTATAAACGGTTGAAAGCATTTGAATCACATATTGATTAATTTTTTCTCGTATTATTATCCTGCTTTATCAGCCAAACAGTTTTAGGTTTGGCTTTTTTTATGGCGATTTAGTCTACAAGATCCAATGGAAAATATCGATCTGACCGTTGGTCAGATGACTTAGGTAAATCGTGTCAGAACCTCCTAATATTGGGGTATTCAGATATTTTTTTCTTGTCTAGAATCCTAAGGGCCAGCCAAGATGGTGTTTAATTTCAGGTGGTTTGACGTATAAAAATAACAAGTGTACGTTGAAGAAATTATTCTTACGCTGATCTTGTTCAGGCAATGTTATAGCGGATAAAAGGTAAATTTATTACCCATTATAATAAAGGTCTGTAGCGTTCCCTGAATAAGCCGCCGGAGAAGGACTCACCGCCTTCTTCGGTTTTTTATGTGTTTTTTCTATCTTTTTCTTGAGTCCTGAATGGAATTGTTTATTATTTGAACTGATTTAAGAATGATACTTGTGTCAATTTTTATCACATGAAGCTTGGCATAATCAGCAAAGTTAAGCTAATATGTGCCTTTTTACCATTTAAATATTATAGTTATCAATATCTTGTGTTTGTTGTTTTGTGCTATTTAAGCTATGTTATACGGGATTTTGGGGTTGAGATATTTGCTGTGAAGCTAAAAGTAATAATTCTAATAATAGGGGCAGCAGCTTTAGCTGGATGTAATAGCGTGAATCGGTTGAAATCAGAGGTGTTACATCCTTTTGCCAGTCCGGAAGAACTAATTGCCAAACGGGCTTTGAATCAACGTGATGGTAGTGCAAAAGATTATGTTTATCTTTGGGGACAAGCTCAGAAAAATAACACGACTCAGGCCATGTATCCGCGTTCGATACTGACGCAATATTGTCATGAACAGGGCGGTAAATTTTCACTGCTGTATAAAAGTAATTTTAGTGCAGTGGCAGATGTTTCCCAGCGCAAACGCCTCAGTGCTAATCGGGGTGTTGTACAGGGTAGCGGTGCCTATCAGTGTCGTATGGACGACCTGACTGAAAGCTGGATTGTCTCGATTGAACCAACTTCTGAACGACAAGTTGATAAATCTAGCCAGACGCGTAGTGTTCGACTACTCACCCAGGTCATGAGCCCTTCTCAAGCAAAAAACTTTTATCGTCCAACTAAAGCCAGGGTTGCTGTGGAGAAAACCACCCCTGCATTGATAAAAACCATGACTCCTCCTAAGACTCCTGTCGCAAAGACGACAAATGAACTGAAGGAATCAGCACGTAAAGAGCTGGAGAGGAAAGAATTAGAGCGAAAGGAATTAGAAAGAAAAGAGCTTGAGAAAAAAGAAGCAGAGAAAAAGCAGCTCGCAGCGGTATCAGCTCGAGCTACGGTAGCAGACACACCGCAACAACATCAGATGAAGATTTACGTGGCAGCGCGACGTGATATTAACAGTGGCAAAAATCTGAATAATGCCTGTAATAATGCCCAGCGTGCCTATAACTATGGCAAATTGCAGGGCACAGAGGGAACACGTGTCTATACTGAATCAGGGATGTTGGTTGCACGCTGTCTGAACAGTATTCCGGTCTATGCCAGCCGTTTCCCAAATGCTAAAGCTCAGGCCAAGCGTGTGCTACAGAATCTGTCTAATAACTATAATCATAGTGGTGCGAAGAATATGTTGAGACAGATCAAATAAGCACTGAATTAAACGTATTTAATCCAGAATCCGTATGATGATTTTGATTCACCAGAAGATGGGATAAAAAATCAGTTCAATCAGGTCGGATATAGAGGATGAGATCCGACTGCGTTTGCTGGGCAGGTCGCGCGATTCGAACATCTATCTTCGAAAAACAGGATGGATCAATAACAATACGGTCAAGCTAAAGAACACAACCAGTCTCCAAGGAAGGATGCTGTTGAAGGTGTTTGCAGTCATCATGATTATTTTTATTGTTTTAATTTGAATAATAACGCTAAGTTTACTCGATCAATATCACCATCTAATGAATAGCATGATGGGATGAAATTTTTCATCTGAATTAATTTTAAATCCAGTTCAGGTTTTACAGAGTTCTATCAGTATATTTCCTTTTTACATGATACAAAGAAACTATTTTCAGCGCCAAAATGCTGATGTCATATTAAAAGGAAGTGGTGATGAGTTTAAAAAATTCTTCTCGTATTCGTTTATTTTTTCTAGGTGCAGCATTGTTGGGAGCAGCACAGGTTACGATGGCTGGCCCAACGGTCGATCAGCTGAGTGATTGTTTAATGAAGTCCACTACAGTTACTGATAAAACTACGGTGTTGCAATGGACCTTTGTGGCTTTAGGTAATCATCCCGACTTAAAAGCTTTTAGCAATGTGACCGCGAGTCAAAAGGAAGCATTAGACAAGAATCTGGCGACGGTGTTGCAGCGCATTTTAGTGGAGCAATGTTCAGCACAGACCAAGGCGGTGATTCAGGCTGAAGGTTTGCAAGCGGTTGGAGATAGTTTTCAGGCTTTAGGCAAAACCACAGGCGAGGAAATTTTAAAGAATCCGGAAATTAATAATCAGCTCAAAGGTGTGCTGCGTTATATCGATTTGAATCGTGTTGCACAGACTTTTTTAACCCCAGATTTGTTGAATAAGTTGGGGTTGTAAAAGGGATGTAAGATTCTTTTTGATCTAGTAAATCCTCTCCCTAACCCTCTCCTTTGTCAAAGGAGAGGGAACCACGTGTATCAAATTAATCACATGACAAAGTCTCCCTTTTTTAAAGGGAGATTTAGAGGGATTCTATAAATCACGCATAAAGAAAGACTTTGAGAGTTGAATGCGTCCTAAGTCTTCGAGTTTGGCGATAGAGGATACTTTTTTGATGGTCATATTTTTAGATGTAAAGTGAGTGCTCACTTTGATTTTTTGTTTAGTTAAATTGATGATTTATATTATAATATTTTTTATTTAGATTGTATATGTGGTGATTTGGTGTCAAGTAAAGAAGAAAAAAGCTATATAAAGCAAGAAAAAATGTTTGATGAACGTAACATGTTTATTGATGAAAAAAACATATGCGATTTATCATCATTAATGATTTTAAAGTTTGATAATTTTTTAAAAACAGATTTACTAAAAGATACAGATTTAAAAATTCATATCAAAATAGTTAATAGAGCAACTATTAATGCATATGCAGGTTTTGTAGGTGATGACTACAAAGTTGCCCAAATATTGATTACACAAAATATGTTAATTGAGCTTTATAGATGGGCTTTTACTTTTACGGCTTACTCTAAAAAATTTTATCAAGATTCACCGCAAAATATAGATGATTTAAATAACTTTGATTTATATAAGGATAGTGATTTTCTATTCAATGATTTACCTAAATTTGACTTAAATAAACTTGATGATTTTGCCACTATAGCTGTTCAAGCCTTAAAAGATAGCCAAAAGCATGATTTGATAGATGCAAATGTTCAAGTAAGTAAAACAATGTTTTGGCAATGGACATTGGTATCAGTTCTATCACATGAGGTTTCTCATCTGCTCCAAAAACATATGAAAATATTGAAAGATATGGGGTATAAGTCAGGTCAATATTACTCAGAAATTAGTACTTCCACAGCTTTTGATAACAGTCAGGATTTAATTCCATTTAGACAATCAATGGAGTTGTTAGCAGATATAAACGGGATGATGATAACCTTGAAATATATGCTTTATAATAAACAACTTACTTTCAATAACGTATATATGCTTTTATGTGGACAAGCCTGTGTTTTTAATCAATTTTATTATGATGGTACTTACAGTGAGCAACTGAATATTTTTGAAAGTACGCATCCACACCCTGTTATAAGAATGAAATTTTTCGAATATTTCACTTATTATGTACTCGAAGAGATAGCTTTCAAAAACTATGATAGAGATATTTTTCTTAAAACCTGTGCTTATCTTGGTACAAAATCTAATTTGTTGGTAGGTTTGTATTGGAAGTGGAGATATTTGCCAGATGATAATGATGGATTAACTTCATTTATGAATCTTAGTACTGAGAAAGGTGAACAGAGTTCGTATGAATATAATATTTACATAAAGAAATATATTTTTGAGTTATGTGATTTGATTGAGAAAGAATATTTAGGAGATGCTACACCACTATTATTTATTAAAAGTAGAATGCAGGATTTTTTTGAAAAAAGAAACCCGTCCTAAGACGGGTTTTCTATTGAAAAACTAATTGATTTTAACCAATCAATTTCTTCATCAATTCATTGACTTGTGCAGGGTTAGCTTTGCCTTTCGCTGCTTTCATCACTTGACCAACAAGACCGTTAAAGGCTTTCTCTTTACCAGACTTATACTCTTCAACCATCTTCTCGTTGGCAGCAAGCACGTCTTTAATAATCGCTTCAATCGCGCCTGTATCAGTTTCCTGTTTCAAGCCTTTTTCAGCAATAATCTCGTCCGCAGATTTGCCTTCTTCCCACATAAAGCCGAATACTTGCTTCGCGATCTTACCGTTAATCGTGTTATCCACAATACGCGCGATCATACCGCCAAGTTTTTCCGCAGATACAGGAGAATCTTGAAGATCTAAGCCTGCTTTGTTTAGCGCCCCTGAGAATTCGCCCATCACCCAGTTTGCAGACACTTTACCTTGTGCAGCGCCGCCAGCAGCAGCGACAACTTCTTCGTAAAACTCTGACATTTCACGTGTAAGCGTTAAAACGTGTGCATCGTACTCAGTCACACCAAAGTCCGCCACGAAACGTGCACGGCGTGCAGCAGGAAGCTCAGGCATGGTTGCTTTAATGGCTTCGATTTGCTCATCAGCAATCACCACAGGCAACAAGTCTGGGTCTGGGAAGTAGCGGTAATCATTCGCTTCTTCCTTAGAACGCATTGAACGGGTTTCCATCTTCACAGGGTCGAACAGACGCGTTTCCTGATCAATGGTGCCATCCCAGTCCAGAATTTCCATCTGACGTTCAATTTCAACATTGATCGCTTGTTCAATGAAACGGAATGAGTTCAGGTTTTTCAATTCACAACGTGTACCAAACGGTTGACCCGGACGACGTAAAGACACGTTACAGTCACAACGGAATGAACCCTCCGCCATGTTACCGTCAGAAATACCCAACCAGCGCACTAAAGTGTGAATTGCCTTGATATAAGCAACCGCTTCTTCAACCGAACGCATATCCGGTTCAGAAACGATTTCAAGCAGCGGCGTACCAGCACGGTTCAAGTCGATGCCTGACATACCTTCGAACTGATCATGAATCGATTTACCCGCATCTTCTTCGAGATGCGCACGGGTTACGCCAATGCGTTTAACCGTGCCATCTTCAAGCTGGATGTCGATATGACCCAAGCCCACAATCGGGTTGTCCATCTGGCTGATCTGATAGCCTTTTGGAGAGTCCGGATAGAAGTAGTTTTTACGCGCAAATACAGACGCCTGATCGATGTAAGCATCGATGCCCAAACCAAAGCGAATCGCAAGATCAACCACTTCTTTGTTTAATACCGGTAATACGCCCGGCATAGCCAAATCAACCAGGCTGGCTTGCGTGTTTGGATCATTACCGAAAACAGTTGATGAACCCGAGAAAATTTTGGTATTGGTGGCAAGCTGAGTGTGAATCTCGATACCAATAACGACTTCCCAACCATCAATCAGGTTGGATTTCGGTTTAGCCGATTTTTGAGCTTGAGCCATTATGCGTTCTCCTCAGCAATTGCAGCGCGTTTTGTATGCCAATCTGTTGCTTGTTGATACTGATGTACCACAGACAACAATTGAGATTCTGACCAGTAATTCCCAATCAACTGTAAGCCAACTGGCAAGTTGTTCTGGTCAAAACCAACAGGCGCGTTAATCGCAGGAAGACCTGCCAGGTTTACTGCAAGCGTGTAAATATCGCCCAGGTACATTTCAACCGGAGTTAAATCCGCACCAATTTTATAGGCAGTCGTTGGCGCAGAAGGTGCTGCGATGACATCGACAGATTCAAATGCTTTTAAGAAATCTTGTTGAATGAGACGACGTACTTTCTGTGCTTTTACATAGTAAGCATCGTAATAACCTGCAGACAGGGCATACGTACCAATCAGGATACGGCGTTGCACTTCTGCACCAAAACCTTCTGAACGTGAACGCTTGTACAGGTCCATCAGGTCCACAGGATTTTCTGCGCGATAGCCATAACGTACGCCATCAAAACGTGACAGATTCGAAGAAGCTTCGGCAGGTGCGATCAGGTAATAAGTCGGAACATAGCTTTCAGTCATGTTGAGGTCGATCTCAACAAGCGTAGCGCCCATTTCTTCTAACTTTTTAAGTGATTCTTCGACACGTGCTTTAACATCTTCAGCTAGGCCAGCAACATTAAAATACTGTTTTGGAATACCAATGCGTAAACCTTTTACTGAGGTAGCGTTCAGGTTCGCGACATAGTTATCTACCACTTGATCCATTGAAGTTGAATCTTTGGCATCATGACCGGCCATGACATTCATCAGGTAAGCACAGTCTTCTGCAGAACGTGCCATTGGACCACCTTGGTCTAGTGATGATGCATAGGCAATCATACCGAAGCGCGATACACGACCGTAAGTCGGTTTAAGACCGGTCAGACCACAGAATGATGCAGGTTGACGGATTGAACCACCGGTGTCAGTACCGGTTGCAAATGGAGCTAGATCGGCTGCAACGGCTGCCGCAGAGCCACCAGAAGAGCCACCTGGGACATGACCCAGGTTCCAAGGGTTAGCCGTTGCGCCGTAATAGGAGTTCTCAGAGGTCGAACCCATCGCGAATTCGTCCATGTTCACTTTACCCAAAGTGACCAAGCCCGCAGCTTTGCCTTTTGCGACAACGGTCGCGTCGTAAGGAGAGATAAAATTGTCCAGCATTTTTGAACCGGCAGTGGTTTTAATGCCTTGGGTACAGAAAATGTCTTTGTGGGCAACTGGCACACCAGTCAGGGCAGAGGCATTGCCAGCTTTGATTGCAGCATCGGCGGCATCAGCTTCAGCCAACGCCTGTTCAGCAGTTACGGTCACATAGGCCTTGACCTGTGCATCAATTTTTGCAATGCGCTTTAAGTAATGTTCAGTCAATTCGCGAGATGAAAACTGGGCATTTGCCAGACCTTCACTAAGTTCACGAATGGATAAGCGATGTAAATCTGTCATGAGAAATAATTCTTTACGTTTAATTTAATAAAAAGAATGAACTGGGTAGTAATTACTCAATCACGCGCGGTACGAGGTACAAGCCATCCTGAACAGCTGGTGCAACTGCTTGGTATTGCTCACGATGATTGGTTTCGGTAACCACATCATCACGTAGCGGCTGAGGGTGGTCGAAAGGACTTTTCAGGGGTTCAACACCATCAGTATTGATGCCTTTCAGGGTTTCCATCATGCCTAAAATTTTATTTAAACTTTGAGCATATTCAGCAGATTGCGTATCATTGAGAGATAACCTTGCAAGGTTGGCAATAGCTGAAACTGTTTCTGCACTTAAATCTGCAGAATGCTGTGCATCCGATGTAGACATAATATTACCTAATCAGTATTAAAAAAATTCAAATTATCATGCGTTATGATAAGCGATTGACTTGTCCAAATCATCACATTTAGTTAAAGTGGCCACCTTGCGTCCATATAAAGTTTAACTGAGAACGTCCCCGTGATTCTAAAACGACTAATAGGCTTGTTTTCGCCCGATCTTGCCATTGATTTAGGTACAGCAAATACACTTATTTATGCGCCAGGACGAGGCATTATATTAAATGAACCAACGGTTGTAGCCATCCGTCATAGTGGTTCACATAAAATTGTTGCGGCAGTCGGTCTTGAAGCGAAGCAAATGCTAGGTCGTACCCCAGCCAATATCTCAGCGATCCGTCCTATGAAAGACGGTGTGATTGCGGATTTTGAAGTCACTGAGACCATGCTGAATCAGTTTATTCGCAAAGTACATGAAAACCGTTTATTTACTCCGGCACCGCGTGTCGTGGTCTGTGTGCCATGTAAATCGACCCTGGTTGAGCGTCGCGCCATTCGTGAAGCCGTGTTTAATGCGGGTGCACGTGATGTGCGTTTAATTGAAGAGCCAATGGCAGCAGCGATTGGTGCAGGGATGCCAGTTGAGCAGGCCTGTGGTTCGATGGTGGTCGATGTTGGCGGTGGTACCACTGAAATTGCAATCATTTCCCTACAAGGTTGTGTTTATGCAGACTCTTTACGGATTGGCGGTGATGTCTTTGATGAACAGATCATTAACTATGTGCGTAAAGCGCATGGCTGTGTGATCGGCGAAACTACGGCTGAAGTGATCAAAAAAGAAGTGGGTATGGCGTTGCCAGATGAAGGCGCTAAACCGCTGGAAATTGAAGTTCGTGGTCGTAACCTCGCAGAAGGTGTGCCTCGTGCGATTGTGGTCAATTCAGATGAAGTGACCCAAGCGATTTCTGATCCATTGCAAAACATCGTGTCTGCGGTGAAATCTGCTTTAGAACACACACCTCCTGAGCTTTCTTCGGACATCGCTGAACGTGGTATCGTGTTAACCGGTGGTGGTGCATTGTTGCGTAATCTTGACAAACTGCTTGCCAAAGAAACTGGCCTGCCAGTTGTGGTTGCAGAAGATCCACTGTCTTGTGTGACACGTGGTGGCGGCAAGGTACTCGAATTTTTCGACAACCCAAATCATGACATGTTATTCGTAGGCTAAGAAAAGGATTCGGCGGGTGCAAGCACATCTGTTTTCTCGACAACCGCCATCTTTTCGCTCTTTTATCATTGCATTGGTAACATGCCTGGTGGTGCTTTTCTTTGATTGGCGCATGCCGCATGTTGTTCAACCTGCAAGGGATGTCCTGTACGCTGCTTATAATCCTATTTATGCGGTGGCCAGCTATCCGGTATTGTCGCGAGAGTGGTTGAATCAACAAACCAAGTCTGAAGCTCAATTGCGTCGGGAAAATACCGCGATGCAAGCCGAGCTGTTACAGGCACAGGTACGCTTACAAAAAATCTCTGAACTTTCTGCTGAAAATACCCGTTTGCGCGGTCTATTGGACACGCCGCTGATCATTGATGGACGTATTGAAATTGCCGAAGTGATTGGTACCGATGCCGATCCATTACGGCATATTATCGTGATCAACCGTGGTTCGAATAACGAGCTGAAAGTGGGGCAAACCGTACTGGATGACAAGGGTATCATGGGGCAGATTATCAATGTCTATCCGCATAGTAGTCGGGTCATGCTGTTGTCTGATAAAGAACATTCACTGTCAGTGCGCCTGGAACATACCGGAATGCGTGCCATTGTTTCGGGCACGGGCGATCTGGGACGTTTAAAAATGGAATATGTACCGACCAGTGCTAACATCAAGGTTGGTGAAAAAGTCTATAGTTCGGGCTTGGGACAACATTTCCCGGCAGGTTATCTGGTGGGGCAGGTATCTAAAGTACAACGCCATAATTCTGGTGAATTTGCCCAGATTGATGTGACGCCTGCGGCTCAGCTGGCCGGTGGACATCATGTGGTGGTGTTATTTTCCGATTCATTAGCGATGGAGCAACCGCATGTCAATCGCTAAGATGAAATCCAGAAAGCATCGTGATCCTTTAATGGCTATTGTCATTTCGGTGATTGTGGCTTCTATTTTAATGGTCTATCCACTTTCCTATAATCTCTCGGGCTGGCGTCCGCTGTTTATGCTGATGATCATGCTCTTCTGGGTGTTATGTCAGCCAACCTGGTGCGGGATCTGGTTTGCCTTTGGTACGGGTATTTTTATTGATCTGCTGCTGGATGCACCTTTGGGTCTGAATGCGCTGAGCTTTATCATTATTGCCTTTTTAGCCCGCTTTCTGACCCGTGAACGCCGTATACTGACCTTTAATAATCTCTGGGTGATTATGGGGCTGGCGATTGTCGCATATCTGCTGATAATCTTTTTTACCCAGATTATGGCTGGCGTGCAATTTTCTTATGCACGGCACTGGATTCCGATGCTGACCAGTATTCTGGTTTGGCCTGCTATTTATTATGTGCTGAAAAAATGGCGCGTATAATTCTTGCTTCGAGCTCACCCCGGCGCCGCGAGTTGTTACAGCAACTCGGGCTGAGCTTCGATATTTACAGCCCAGAAATTGACGAATCGGTACAAGCAGGCGAGTCGGTCGCAGCCTATGTTGAACGTCTGGCACGTGCCAAAGCCGATGCCGTGGCAGAGCTTTATCCTGATGCAATTATTATTGCTGCGGACACCAGTTTGGGGGTGGATCAGGAGATTTTGGGCAAACCTGAATCCAAACAACATGCGATTGAAATGTGGACAAAAATCTCCGGTCGGTGGCATGATGTATATAGCGGTGTCTGTGTTCGTACAAAGCATGAAAAATACAGTATAGTGGTACGCACACAGGTCGAATTTCAAATCCTGAGCGCTGCAGATATGGAAAGTTACTAGGCGACAGGTGAGCCACTGGGTAAAGCAGGGGCTTATGCAATTCAAGGAATTGCAGCACGTTATATTCCAAAAATACAGGGCAGTTATTCCAATGTGGTTGGCTTGCCTTTATATGAGACAGTACAGTTATTACAGACGGTTAAGGCACTAAATTAACTGCTGAAAAGAATTCTTATAATGTTTTGAGTGTAGTTATGTCTGACGAGTTGTTGATTAACGTCACGCCGATGGAATGTCGGGTCGCGTTAATTGAAAACGGCACGGTCAATGAACTGTTTGTCGAGCGTACGGCCAAGCGTGGCCTGGTAGGGAATGTCTATAAAGGAAAAGTGGTGCGGGTCTTACCCGGCATGCAGGCTGCTTTCGTGGATATCGGACTTTCTCGTACTGCGTTTTTACATATCAATGATATGGTCTGGCCCCGCAATCAGCCAACCCCGAATGTCTTTGAGCTACTTCAACCGGGACAAGTCCTCACGGTTCAGGTGATGAAAGATATGCTCGGTACCAAAGGCGCACGCCTGTCTACCGATCTGTCGATTCCTTCGCGTTATTTGGTGCTGATGCCATATGGCAATCATATCGGTGTATCGCAACGGATTGAATCCGAGGAAGAGCGCAATCGCTTGCGTTCGATCATTGAGCGGATTCAGGCAGAACATAAGCTGCCAGGTTCAGTGATTGTACGTACTGCGGCAGAAGGGATTGAAGAAGAAGCCATTGCACAGGATATGGCTTATCTGGCCAAGCTTTGGGAATATATCCAGCGCAAGCAAAAGATTATTGCAGTACCGTCTTTGATCTTTGAAGAATTGCCTTTGCCGCAACGGGTGATTCGTGATCTGGCCAATGAAGAAACTGCTAAAATTTACGTGGATTCACGTGAAATTCATGCCAAGCTGCAGGAATTTGTCGAAGAATTTGTCCCGAATATGAAAGACCGTTTGCTGCATTATCCGGGCGAGCGGCCAATTTTTGACTTGTATAATGTCGAAGAAGACCTGCAAAAGGCATTGCAAACTCGAGTCGCATTGAAGTCTGGCGGTTATCTGATGATTGACCAGACGGAAGCCATGGCCACAATTGATGTCAATACCGGTTCTTATGTTGGTGGACGTTCGCTGGAAGATACGGTTTTTAAAACCAATATGGAAGCGACGGATGTTATCGCGCGTCAGTTACGGCTGCGTAATCTCGGCGGCATTATTATCATCGACTTCATTGATATGCAGGAAGCGCAGCATCGTGAAGAAGTGATGAAACAGTTTGAGCGCATGTTAGAACGTGACCACGCCAAGACCAAGATTACTCAGGTATCAGAACTGGGCTTGGTGGAAATGACCCGGAAACGCACCCGTGAGTCGCTGGAACATCTGCTGTGCGAGTCTTGTCCGACCTGTCAAGGACGCGGTTATGTCAAAACAGCCGAGTCAGTATGTTACGAAATATTCAGGGAGATTCTGCGTTATGCTCGTGCTTATGAGTCACAGAGTGGCTTTACTGTCGTTGCGCATCCGGCTGTTATTGATCGTCTATTAACAGCAGAAGCGCCTGCAGTCGCTGATCTAGAACATTTCATTAATCGCGTGATTAAGTTCCAGGTGGAAAATCTATATACGCAAGAGCAATACGATATCATTCTCAGCTAAAATTGTAACAGAATATCGTTAAACACTTGTTACATCTGAAATTTTACAACCGGGCCTTTATTTACAATACTAGATGCATGAATTAGCCAAAGCCGTTTCTCCCAGTTTCAGGCTTAGCAAAAGGAGTGTGTGATGAGTATGAGTAAAGCAGTAATCCATAAAGGCCTAAAACACGTATTAGAACCAAAGACTGTACATGCGGGATATATCGTCGATGAACGCGGTAATGAAGTTCAGATTACCGCGAGCATGATCCGTAACGTCTGCCATCAATTATTACAACAGTGCCGTACCATTAAAAGCTGATTGCATTTGTGCATTGTTTCTAACTTGTCAAAAAATGATTTGGATAGACATTTAAATCGAGAAGTCATCCAAAAATTCTAAAATAATTTAAAAAGATTTCCAAAAATAAAGCAAAGGGACCAGATCGGTCACTGCTGTCCCATAGTTTGCTTTAAATAAAAAAACCTGAGTCCTAACAGTTAAAATATGAGTGCAAACAAACACTTTAACGACCAGGATTCAGGTTTTGTCACATCAGAA
>NZ_JBBCWZ010000035.1:0-30799 GCF_037145695.1 Acinetobacter sp. USHLN143 | reverse complement strand
ATTCCAATCAAGAAACCTAAGAATTTATCATTACCCAAAATAGCAAAACAGATCAACCAAGAAATCAGTCGGCGTAGGATCACAATTGAACATATCAACGGCAAACTTAAACATTTTCGGATATTAACAGAACGCTATAGAAATAGACGGAAACGATTTGGTCTAAGAATGAATTTAATTGCTGGAATGGTGAATTGGATGCTCTTGAATTAACTTTCGCAAGAGATCTATTCATCATCTGGAATGCGAAAGAAATCTTTCGCTATAAAAAATATAGAGCTTTAATTACTTCCGTCAAAATCAAAGAATCTTTCAGTAACTTATTTTCCTATTTTCAGGCTATTTTATCCCGATATAAAGTATGTATCGCCCAGATTGCAGCAGGAATCCAGCCTAAAATCGAAATTTGAAGCATTAAGCATACTGTCGCTTCGGCTGGTCGATGAATGGTCATAAATAATGACCAAGGGAAGATAAATGCAATAATTGATTTCATTCTTAAAACCCTCTTTTTTGCAACGTTCTAACTTTTATATCCAGTTTTTATTGGCACTTAAAACTGGCACTTAGATTTAGATATTTTTAATAGGATCAGTAGAATCTCTGTACATACTGTAATCACGCTTAAAAATATCCTGAAAGCCTAATTCAGCCAGCTTAAATGAAGCTTAAAAATTGTTTTAAACCCGCTAGCTTTTGCATATTTTCAATCAAAATATTGATGTTTTAATGAAATAGCTTTTACTTCAACCTCGCTATTCCACAGATCTAGATCTGAATAAAACCCTGAATCCTTAGACCTTTATTTACTTACTGCAGCTGGTGTACTCAAGGGTGATACTCGCCAAATCACGTCTCCAACATCATCAGCAACCAAAATGGTACCTGAAGAATCTACTGCTACACCGACTGGTCGCCCATATGCATCGCCCTGATCGCTTAAGAATCCAGTCAGAACATCTTGAGGTGGGCCCATCGGTTGTCCATTTTGAAAGGGAACAAAAATCACTTTATAGCCACTATGCGGTTTGCGGTTCCATGAACCATGCTGGCCAATCAGTGCCCCATTTCGATATTGAGGCATCAGATCTGCCCTATAGAAGGCCAAGCCCAATGATGCAGTATGATTGCCCAATGCATAATCCGGTGGAATTGCTCGCGCAACTAAGGCAGGGTTTTGCGGTTTGACCCGTATATCAACATGCTGACCATAATAACTATAAGGCCAGCCATAAAAAGCGCCTTCTTTGACAGAGGTCAGGTAATCAGGAACCAGATCATTGCCGAGTTCATCACGTTCATTTACCACCGTCCAGAGTGCACTGCTCTGGGGTTGCCAGTCCATGCCATTCGGATTACGCAATCCGGTGGCAAAAGGTCGTACTTGAGCACTGGTTATGTCAAATTCCATGATCAGTGCCCGGCCTTGTTCTTGATCCAGGCCATTTTCAGCTACGTTACTGTTGGAACCCACCGTGATATAAAGTTTGCTGCCGGCAGGATTGGCAATAACATTTTTAGTCCAGTGATGGTTTAAACGACCTGCCGGTAAATCCAGTACCTTGGTGCCGGCTGCTGTTATTTGAGTCATCCCGTTCTGATAAGGAAAGCGCATCAAGGCATCAGTATTGGCTACATACAATCTATTACCAATCAGCGCCATACCAAATGGAGAATTGAGATTTTGCAAGAATACGGTTTTTTGTTCAGCCACCCCATCTCCATTGCTATCGCGAAGTAGCGTGATGCGGTTGGCACTGGGGTGCGATGAGCCGGCACGCTGCATTACCCATTTCATGATTTTGCCTTTAATCCCTTTGCTATCATCTGGCTTGGGCGGTGCATCTGTTTCGGCCACCAGCACATCACCATTCGGCAATATATATAACCAGCGCGGATGCTGTAACCCTTTGGCAAATGCCTGAACTTTTAAACCTGTCGCTGGTATCGGCATTTTACCTTCAGGCCACCCTTTGGCGGGCGCAATATTGACTGTAGGCAGCAAGCGTGATTTTGGTTTAGGCAAATGTGGCTGGGAACCATAACTGTCATTGATAGGCGACTTGGAAGGCATGGTACATCCAGTCATGGTTAGGAGAAGTGCACAGCTGACACCCGTAAGTAAAAATTGAATAGGCTGATGAAGCATTTTTATCTCTTGTTATTATCATCCTCAACTTACTTTAAAAAACAATTTGAGATGCCACTAGCGGGTTCTTGTTTTTTCTGGTTATGAATTGGTTATCAATTTTGAGTTAGATCTGATGTTTTTCTTGTTGTAAAAATAAATTTATCCTGACTAACTTACGCAGGACTAGAGGACAACATTTCCAGTGTGATTTTTTTCACCTCATTACGACTATGCCGGATATGAGCATCTAATATAGAGAGACAGAACGCTGCATCTTGGGCAAGCAGCGCCTTTAAAATCTGTTGATGTTCAGCATAGGTAGCCTCAATCCGATAATCCTTGGAAAAATCCAGACGGCGTATGATGCGAATTTTCTCGCTGATCTCACTGTGAATTTTCGCCATTTCTGCATTGCCGGCTGCAAATACCAAATGACAATGAAATGCTTCATCTTGTGCGGATAACTTTCTGAGATCATAGACATACTATTTTGGTTGAATACACCAGGTTTGAATCAAAATTTCCAGAGCAGCTTTCAACTGATCTTCAGGCATCTGACACAGTTGTTCAACTGCATAACATTCCAGCAAAATTCGCAGATCATATAACTCTTCATAGGCTTTAAAATTCAGTGGCCGGACCTGCCAGCCACTTCTAAACTGCACCTCGACATAACCTTCCTGCTGCAAACGATACAAAGCTTGCCGAATAGGTGTACGACTGACGGCATAGCTTTCAGCAATTTCCGATTCGGTAAACCGCTCTCCCGGCATCAGCTTAAAGTCAAAAATGTCATTTTTAATTTTCTGGAAAACCAGCTCAGACAGATTGTCTGAGCTTTTTCCTGTCGCTTTAGTACTTGGATTGCGAACAATAGTCATGGCTCAATCCATTACTCCATATAGACCAGTGGCTCACCGCTATGCACGGTCTGACCAGAACGGCAGATAATCGCTTTAACGATGCCATCATCATCGGCATAGACCGGCAGTTCCATTTTCATGGCTTCAATAATGGCCACCGTGTCGCCTTTTTTCACAATCTGCCCGGCTTCTACAAAAATCTTCCAGATATTGCCAGTCATAGAGGCATTGAGAGGAACATACTGGCTGTAATCAGTATCATCTTGCAGCACTTCTATTTCTACAGGTGCATCAAACTCGTCTTTCCAGCGTTCCACCTCGGCACTAAAAGCAGCGTGCTGCTGTGCTTTAAAAGCAGCAATACTGTCCTGTTCTGCAACAAGGAAATCCTGATACGCTGCAAAGTCAAACTCGCATTCCTCAATTTTGATTTCTGCCAGACCGTGGGCGAAATCAGCACGGAACTGATCCAGTTCGGCCTCAGTGACCTCGTAATATTTAATCTGGTCAAAAAAGCGTAAGAACCATTGCTGATCGCCAAACTGCTTGTTCTTTTTAAACTTGTTCCAGATCGGCACGGTACGGCCAATCAACTGATAGCCACCCGGTGAGTCCATGCCATAAATACACATATACATACCACCAATCCCGACTGTCCCTTCAGCGGTAAAAGTACGCGCGGGGTTATATTTTGAACTCAGTAAACGGTGGCGCGGATCAATGGGCACTGCACAAGGTGCAGTCAGATACACATCGCCTAGCCCTAAAACCAGATAATTGGCATCAAAAATAATGTCCTTGACCTGTTGGCAGTGACTTAAGCCATTAATCCGCTGAATAAAATCGACATTATTCGGTAGCCATGGGGCTTTGGCACAGACACTTTCCTGATAGCGCTCAACCGCGCCCAAAGTTGCCGAGTCTTCGAAGGCCATGGGCAAATGGATAATTCTTGAAGGTATTTTAATGTCACGCAAATCGCCCATCTGCTCTTCAAGACCGAGCAGGAAGTGAATCAGTTGCTGCTGGCTACACTGCAGACCATCATATTTAATCTGCAAGGACCGCACACCAGGTGACAATTCCAGGATACCGTCAAGATCAGCTTCACGGATTAGTTGCATCAAGCAGTGTACGCGCAGGCGCAGGGCCAAATCCAGTACGTTATCTCCATATTCCAGCAAGATATAACTGTCACCTGCCTGACGATATACAGCTTTTGGTGCATCTGGTGTGGCTTCACGCAATGCCAGAATACTTTCTGCCTGAACTGCCACGACTTCAGCCTCGTGGGTTATCTCTTCCTTGGCAAAGTTTTGGAGGATTTCAATTTGCTGCCGCTCCAGCGCATTGGCCTGCTCTACCGAGATTGGATAGAAGCTAATCATGTCATCGGCTTTCAGTTGACCAATTTTCCAGAGTTCAGCTTTGGCAATGGTCACCGGACAGACGAAACCACCCAGGCTCGGACCATCTTTGGCAAGGATTACGGGGAAGTCACCGGTAAAGTTGATTGCACCAATAGCATATTCACAATCATGCACATTGGATGGATGCAGACCCGCTTCGCCGCCATTTTCACGCGCCCAGCTTGGCGTCGGTCCGGATAAACGGATACCCAAACGGTTCGAGTTAAAATGCACTTTCCAGCTTGACGCAAAAAACTCCTCAATATATTCAGCTTTAAAGAAATCAGGAGCGCCATGCGGACCATAGAGCACACCAATTTTCCATTCCTTGCCATAACTTGGAATCAGAGCTGTTGCCAAAGCTTTAGGTTCTGCAATCGCCAAAGGTAGACCATCGGCCGGCAGCTCCGGATTCACCATCTTAATCATGTCGCCAGCACGTAACACTCGGCCTGCATGTCCACCAAAATTGCCTAACGCAAAGGTAGAACGGCTACCCAGATATTCCGGTACATTCAGACCATTTCGCACGGCCAGGTAGGTCCGGCAGCCGGATTCCATCTGTCCGATTTTTAAGGTTTGTCCTGCTTTTACCTGAATAGGCTGCCAGAAATTTACGGCGTCATCATCCAGAGTTACCGGACAAGGTGCGCCAGTTAAAGCAATGATATTGTCTGCATGAAACTTGAGGATCGGACCTTGCAGGGTAAATTCGAATCCGGCGGCTGCCTCGACATTCTCGACAATTTTATTGGCCAACCGGAAGGCATAATCATCCATTGGACCGGAAGGCGGCACACCAATATCCCAATACCCGACACGACCCGGATAATCCTGAATCGAACTTTGCGTACCCGGCTGAATCACCTCAATCACATTCGAGACATATTTGAAATCATCCAGCATGCGTGTCCAGATCTGCATCTGTTCAAAACGTGGATCTGAAATAACAGTATGCACATAATCCAGATTGGTACTAATCCCGTTCAGACGGGTTTCAGCCAAAGCCGATTTAAGCGTACGAATGGCGATATCACGGTCTTCAGCATGCACAATAATCTTGGCAATCATCGGATCAAAATATTGAGAAATTTCAGTTCCGGTACTCACCCAGGTATCAACCCGGACATTTTCCGGAAAAAAGACATCGGTCAAAATCCCTGGACTCGGCTGGAAATTCTTGACTGGATCTTCGGCATAGATTCGTACTTCAATCGCTGCACCCTGAGGCTGAATACTGTGTAGATGCTTCCAATCCAAAGTATCGCCTGCTGCGATTTTCAACATGCATTCGATCAGGTCTAAACCAGTCACCATTTCAGTCACCGGATGCTCTACCTGCAAACGGGTATTCACCTCAAGGAAATAAAACTCGTCACGTGCTGCATCGTAAATAAACTCAACCGTACCTGCACTGCGATATTTCACCGATTTGCCCAGTTCAATTGCCGCCTGATGCAGTTTTTGTCGCGTCGCTTCAGGTAAATGAGCCGCTGGTGTTTCTTCCACGACTTTCTGATTACGGCGCTGCAAAGAACAGTCGCGTTCGCCCAAAGCCACGACTTGTCCCTGTCCATCTCCAAAAATCTGTACTTCGACATGACGGGCCCGATCGATAAAGCGCTCTAAAAATACTCCGGCATCTTTAAAGAACTGCTCACCCAGACGTTTTACACTTTCATAGGCCTCCTGAAGTGCTTCTGCATCATCACAACGGGTCAAGCCAATTCCGCCACCACCTGCTGTGCTTTTCAGCATAATTGGATAACCAATTTTTTCAGCTTCTGCCAAGGCTTCGTCCAGACTATTTAGCAGACCTGTACCGGGAGTCATTGGTACATTGGCAGCTGCAGCAAGTTCACGTGCCCTGTGTTTCAAACCGAATTCCAGAATCTGTTCAGCTGTTGGTCCCATGAAAGTAATGCTATTTGCTTCGCAGACACGGGCAAAATCAGCACTTTCTGACAGAAAACCATAACCTGGGAAAATTGCTTCGGCCCCGGTATTTTTGGCTGCAGCAATCAGCTTTTCGATACTTAAATAGGTGTCACTCGGTTTGGTACCGTCTAAGGACACTGCAATATCTGCATCAATTACATGCTGTGCATAACGGTCCGTTTCTGAATAGACGGCTATACTGGTTACGCCCATTTTTTTTAATGTGCGAATGGCACGAACGGCAATTTCGCCCCGGTTTGCAATCAGTACAGTTTTAAACATGTGAATCCCCTTTTATTCTCTCTATTTTTTGAATCTGCTGAATGGCTCTGTTTCATTTTTTTATTAATTCAGCTGCTGCCTATAAACCCGCTATCGACTATGTTCGCTGCTCTCTGTCGCAGCCTTTGATGCATACCGTCCACAAATACAGCTTTTTTAAATGCGTCGATTTTTGCTTGAAGAGGTGCAGCAGTCGCAACCGAAATCCAGACATCACCCACTTCAACATGGGTAATACGTTGAGCAAGATGATTCAGTGCAAGCTGTTTTTCCTGATGAGCACCGCGCCATTTTAGGACTGTCCAGTCGATCATTTTCTGATGAAGCATTCTGCGTCCAATCTTGTATCCAAGTTTGAATACAGTTATGCAGAACTTATGCCAGTTTAATTTTTATTTTATTTTCAATATCTTAATTAAATTTAAGATATATAAATTGGGGAGAACTCCGTTGAATGGTTGTTTTTGGTTCAGCCTGTTTTCAATTCAGTGCAAAAATTATTCTGCAACTCATATTGCATGATCTGCATCATTTCAACTTTTGCAATGCTCATATAAAAGCCCATCTTTTGATGAGCTTTTAAGTGAACTATTCTATTTATAGCTTAGGACAGTCATAAAAATTGAGTGTATTAAATACCTGAATTGAAAGGTTTGAATCAGCGTGCATTCGTTATTGCGGTGATTAATTACTTCACAGGAATCATTAAGTGCTGATAAGGCGTCCCAGACCACATGACATAGGGCACAGCGGTATCCGGTTGCGTATGCTTAGGATACATATCATAGAAACGAGCTTCAGCACCGACGATCATGACATGGGGACCCGTTTTGACCCAATGATTGCCCGCACTAGGCTTCTTGGCATAGGGATCGACATTACTGGCATCCGTGCCCCCTGCCAGCATATACATGAAGCCTACTTTCCCGACTGTGGGCGGCTTATTCCCCATCCAGGCTTCTGCCCATTCTAGAGCGGCCTGATCCATACACATTGGGTCTGGACCTGGAGTGGTCGGATTATCCGGCATACAGGTAAAACCATTATTGCCTTTGCGCAAGGTACGCATTTTGCCATCTGCACCGACAGCGACAATCGTGGCAGCAGCGGCTACTTTTTTAGGTGCGGCAGTCATGGCACTTGCAATGGCTTTCTTATCAGCGGCAGAGGAAGCTGCGCCTGAGCTGGCTTTGCCCGACATGGGCGGTTCAACGGCTAAAGCGGCAGGTGCAGACAGCGCGACCCATCCCGCAATAAGCAGTAATTGAGGAAAATTCATGGCATATTCTCCTTGAATTATCATGAAGAAGTTAGGTTTAGGTTCAGATCAAGTTGGATTAATCTGTAATTTTTGTAACGTATCCTTATAGAGTTGAGGGATAATTTGAGTTGATCAAAAGAAAGGAGAAGATTTAACTATTGCAGTGAAATTGCGCTACACAGCAATATCAAGTGGAATGAAAGACAATATCTTTATCTTTGGCGCTTAACCACGAAATGCCGCTTCGATCACGGAGATGTCAATTTTTTTCATGGTCATCATCGCATTAAATGCGCGCTTGGCCGCAGCACGGTCAGGACTGTTACAGGCGTTGATGAGGACCACTGGCGTAATCTGCCAGGAAATGCCCCACTTGTCTTTACACCACCCACACTCGCTTTCCTGCCCCCCATTGCCAACAATGGTATTCCAGTAACGGTCCGTTTCTTCCTGATCTTCAGTCGCCACCTGAAATGAAAATGCTTCATTGTGTTGAAAATCAGGGCCACCATTCAGTCCAATGCAGGCAACGCCCATCACCGTAAATTCGACGGTGATAACATCGCCTTCTTTTCCGGAGGGATAATCTCCGGGTGCAAGATTGATCGCGCCAACTGAGGAGTCTGGAAAGGTTTCTGCATAAAATCGTGCTGCACCTTCGGCATCGTCATCGTACCAAAGGCAGATGGTGTTCTTCGAAATATTCATCATGTTCAATCTCCATTGATTTAGGTCTTACACGCTCTGCCTAAGCACAATGTGTTTCATATATCAGTCGAGAATAGTCATATGATCCCTTGTCTATCTTTCACCAAAAAACAGAATAAACCTACTTTAGAATTGTATTTTTATTGATCGAAAGCTGTTTCAAAGTGCTTAAACTGATGCGTTTCTAGAGTTTGTCACTGAACGATGGATTGCTTGGAAAATCGTGAATCAAAGAAAATGAATTGACCGTTTCGAGATATTAAAAAAATTAGTGATATAAATACTTTTTTAGTTTTTTAACTTTGAGATTGCTGGCAAAATTAGCCGAATTTAAATAACCAGATATGGAATCATATGAAATTTCAGCTCATAATTATTTTTTACTTTTCCAGAATTCCCACTTAGACTAGAGCACAATTTTGTTGCATATGCTTTTTGCCCTATGACCATTCAGGAATTAAGAAGATACCTTCGTAAAACGCGTCGTCATCTCTCTAAATTTGAGCAAAGGCAGTCCGCACAAAAAGTCTTAAACCGCCTGATCCGCAGTCCAGAATTTATTCATGCCCAACGTATTGGCCTGTATTTGCATGCTTTTGGGGAGATTCAGACCCAATCGATTATTGAACGCTGTTTTAAACTGGGCAAACAGGTGTATCTACCAGCGATTTGCGACATGAATCAGCAGCTGGTCTGGATCCGGATCAGCCAGCATCAATATCATAACAAACGCTTTGCCCATCATCGGCTGGGTATGCGAGAGCCCATGAGCACCCGTGGTGTGCATGTTTCCAAACTGGATTTATTGCTCATGCCGCTATTGGCCTGTGATACTGCGGGCACACGGATTGGTATGGGCGGCGGTTTTTATGATCGTACCTTGGCTTCTGCGCCCGGACGTCCGTTCCGTCTGGGTCTGGCACATGACTTTCAACTGCTGGCACAGCCGTTAAAACGTGAAACATGGGATCAGCCCCTTGATGCTTTAATCACCCCGACAATATTTATAAAGTTCAAACGTTAATTTTGCAATTTTACCCTTGCTAACTACTTTAAAATCACATAATTAGTCATTTTTCATACAATTTAATCTTAACTGCCCTTGTATTTTTAAAATTACCCATCACTATTAAAAGCATGGCAACACCGTTGTCACTCATTAGGAGTGCTCATGTCTGAAATTATTATGAATCAAGAAACCTTAGAGCCTCAGGTTCCAAGTGTATTACCCCTTTTGGCGCTGCGTGATGTGGTGGTTTATCCGCATATGCAAATTGCGCTGTTTGTCGGTCGTGAAAAATCGATCAATGCAGTTGATGTGGCTCGTAACAGTGACAATCTAGTATTTGTAGTTGCACAAAAAGATTCGCTTACAGAAGAAATTGATCACGACAATTTATATCAATACGGTACTGTCGCGAAGATTGTGCAAGTTGTGAATCACGAAAATGATGAAAACTGTATTAAAGTCCTGATCGAAGGCTTGCACCGTGCCAAGCTGAAAACCATCATTGACGAAACTGAGTATCTGACAGCAGAGCATGAACTCAGCCCAATGACGGTGAGCATCGATGCAGACACCCAAGCTGTGCGCTTGCAGGAATTACGTGCACTTTTCGCTCAATATGCAGAAGCGAAACTTCGTAATGCGCGTGAACTGATCACCGCAGCCAACAAAATTGAAGATCTATTACAGTTATTGTTCTTCGTCGCAACCCGTGTTCCATTGAATATTGATGTCAAACAAAAATTCCTGGAACATGACGAATTCGAAGCGCATTTGACTGAGCTGATGACTTATCTATTGCAACAGTCTGAAGAACAGCAGATTGAGCAAACCCTGCATGACTCTGTTAAACGTCAGATGGAAAAGAACCAGCGCGAATACTTCCTGAATGAAAAAATGAAAGTCATTCAGCGCGAGCTTTCCGACATGAACGGCGGCGCGGAAGATGATGTCGCTGAAATTGAAAAACGTCTGGCTGAAGCAGATTTGCCTGAGCATGTACGCAAGAAAGCTGAAAACGAGTTCCGCAAGCTGAAAGCGATGCAGCCTGCTTCGAGTGAAGCTGCTGTGGTACGCAACTATCTGGAAGTGATTCTAGATACACCGTGGAATAAAGCCAGCAAAGTCAGCATTAATCTGAACAAAGCACAGGAAATTCTGGATGCAGACCACTATGGTCTGGACGATGTCAAAGATCGCATTGTGGAATATCTGGCAGTTCAGTCTCGTGTGAAAAAATTGCGTGGTCCGATTCTGTGTTTGGTTGGTCCTCCAGGTGTGGGTAAAACTTCACTCGGCGAATCAATTGCCAAAGCAACTGGTCGTGAGTTCGTGCGTATGGCGCTCGGCGGCGTGCGTGACGAAGCTGAAATTCGCGGTCACCGTCGTACCTATATCGGTGCGATGCCAGGTAAAATCGTACAGTCATTGACTAAAGTGGGTGTAAAAAACCCGTTGTTCCTGCTCGATGAAATCGACAAGATGGCGCAAGACTACCGTGGCGATCCGGCTTCCGCGATGCTTGAAGTACTTGATCCATCACAAAACAGCAAGTTCAGCGATCACTATCTGGATCTAGATCTGGACCTGTCTGAAGTAATGTTTATCTGTACCGCGAACAGCATGAATATTCCTGAGGCCCTGCTTGACCGTATGGAAGTGATTCGTCTTCCGGGTTATACCGAAGAAGAGAAAGTCAATATTGCGGACCGTTACCTTGTTCCTAAAGCAATCAAGAACAATGGTCTACGTGCCAAAGAATTAACCGTGCATGAAGAAGCGATTCGTGACATCGTGCGCCGCTATACACGTGAAGCCGGTGTTCGTAACCTTGAACGTGAAGTGTCAAAAATTGCACGTAAAGTGGTGAAAGAGGCGGTTAGCAAGAAAGCTAAAAATCTTCAGGTTGAAGTGACAGCAGGAAATCTTCCAGATTACTTGGGTCCACATAAATTTGACTATGGAATGGCGGAAGAAGAAGCACAAATCGGCCGTGTAAATGGTCTGGCTTGGACTTCTGTCGGTGGTGAATTACTAACTATTGAAGTTGCAGCAGTCCCAGGTAAAGGCAAGTTCATTACCACCGGTTCTCTTGGCGATGTCATGAAAGAATCGATTACCGCTGCGATGACTGTAGTGCGTACCCGTGCGGATGAACTCGGCATCGAAGCCTCGCGCTTTGAAGAAACCGACGTGCATGTGCATTTACCTGAAGGCGCAACACCGAAAGATGGTCCATCAGCAGGTTTGGCTTTGACTACAGCATTAGTATCTGCTTTCACAGGTATCCCGATTCGTCCGGATATCGCGATGACAGGTGAAACCAGTCTGGGCGGCCGTGCATTGCGTATCGGTGGTTTGAAAGAAAAACTGCTTGCAGCCCATCGTGGTGGCATCAAGTTGGTGTTCATTCCACAGGAAAACGTACGTGACCTTGCGGAAATTCCAGAAAATGTGAAAGAAGGTCTAGAGATCAAAGCAGTGAAATCGATTGACGAGATTTTACCGCTGGCACTGACCTCTCTGCCAAAAGCTCTGGTTAAAGCACCGATTGTGAAAACCAAAGAAGAAGCGAAAGCAGCGCGTCATTAAGACCTGATGTGCTTCCTATAAAAAAACCCTGCTTCGGCAGGGTTTTTTATTGAGTTGTTAAATAAAGCAATTGAATTATGGCTGTAACGCCATAGCAACCAACCCATCCACCACATGAGTCATCTTGTTCAGATCAAGCTTGTCTAAGGTATCCAGCTCGGTATTGTAATAAGGATTACGATAACTTGCAGTATCGGTAATCAGCATGGTCGAATAGTTGAATTTGGCATAATTCAGATAACCAGAAAAATTCATATCCTGAGCAAAACTTGGGCTGACAAAGCGTTGACATTCCAGACGGTTAAAACGCTGCATGGCGTCACAATAATCTCCAGTCAGGCCAGTTGATGCTAAATGCCCGATCGCCGCAATAAAGTTACCATGTCGTGGATAAATCCATTTTAATCCGACGGGATAGCTCTGCACCTGATGTTCATCAAAATAGCCAATCGAATCCAGAATTACTACACCCTTAATTTTCTGTTTCTGCTTTTTTAAAGACTTGGCATGCATATAACTGCCCATATGTTCTGTCTTGAAAAAAGGCGGCTCTTCGAGCGTATAGAAAGCAAACTCGACATCATGTTTGAGCTTGGATTTTTGCAAAGCGAGTAGTCTTGCCGTTTCCAGTAAACCCGCTACCCCTGAGGCATTATTATCAGCACCGTATCGGGCATTAAATACATCATAGTGTGCCCCCATCACCATCTTGGTTTTGGCTTGAGTATCCAAACTACAGATGACATTTCGGTAACTCAGGTTATTGACCACATAGACCTGAAACTGGCATGGGATGCCAAAGCGCTGCATCTGCCCTTTGATCCAGGCAGATACCCGATTCAGCTCTTTCAGATTTTTATAATTTCGGTATTCGTCGACACTCATGATCTGGCTAAAAAATAATTCCAGATGAGAGACCTGAGCATTTTTGCTCGAATTGGCTGCACAGAGGCTTGGCCCCATGAGGCCTATCAGCAACAGCAGCACAGTACAACATCCTTTTATCATGACACTGTTCCGCATTTATTATTATTCCATTCCTTTATCAAGCGGATACTTGAACTACGGACATTAAAGCAACACTAAATCTCTCATTTCAATTTCAATTTGTTTCCCAGCTCAACTTCGTGTTGTTTGATCGTTATAATGAGGTATCCAATTATTGATCTGTCTGTATGAAAATCCGTATCCTGACCATTGGTCAAAAAATGCCAGCGTGGGTGCTGACTGGTTTTGAAGATTATTTCAAGCGTATTCAGCCTTTTGTACAGACCCAGATTATTGAGCTGCCGATGGCCAAGCGCGGGAAAAATGATTCTGAAGCGGATATTCTGAAATACCGCAATATTGAGGGCGACAGCATTTTAAATGCGCTCAAGCAGAATGAAACTCTGATTGCGCTTGAAGTGGGCGGACGCGAATTCAGTACCGAAAAACTGGCTGAAACCATGAAAGGCTGGATGCTGGAAGGCAATGATGTGGCACTTGCGATTGGCGGGCCGGATGGTCACTCGGAAGCCGTGCGTAAAGCTGCTGCATGGCACTGGTCACTTTCCAAGTTAACCCTGCCGCATCCACTGATACGTGTCATGCTGATCGAGCAGCTTTATCGTGCCATGAGTATCAATAACAACCATCCTTACCATCGGGCAGGCTAATGATTTTGCTGAAGCGTTCTTTATATGCAACGTTTTGTTGAATAATCTCTCCTGCTCTTATTTCTATTTTTCATGCATTATTGAGGCATCTTCCAGATGTGGTTTGAATTATGAACTTACAAACGTTGCCCGGCTTATTTATTTCTCATGGCTCTCCTATGCTGGCACTGAATCCTGAGCAAGTGGGTCCTGCCTTGCATCGTTTGAGCGAAAATCTGCCACGCCCGGAAGCGATTATTGTGATGTCTGCGCACTGGGAAAGTGATGCGCTGGAAGTGAGTAGCGCAATTCGCCCAGAGACCTGGCATGATTTTCGTGGTTTCCCACCTGAACTGTATCAATTGCGCTACCCTGCACCGGGAAATCCTGAATTGGCCGAGAAAGTCTTAGGCTTGCTGGCCAATGCCGGCTTTTCTGCACATGCCAACAGTACCCGTCCGCGTGATCATGGTGTATGGATGCCGCTGCTACATATGTATCCAGATGCCAACATTCCCGTGGTAGAAATTTCCTTACCCATGTCGATGAGTGCGGATGAAATTTATCAGATTGGTCAAAGCCTCGCCCCTTTACGTGAACAGCAAATCCTGCTAATTGGTTCGGGCAGTATTACCCATAATTTACGTGAACTGTCTTGGGATGGATCGGCTGCTGATGTACCCGAATGGGCCTCAGGCTTCCGTAATTTTGTGGTGCATAAACTGACGCATAGCGATTATGATGCGGTACTGGACTGGTCCAATATTCCGCATATGGCGCGTAATCATCCAACACTGGAACACTTTGCTCCGATTTTCTTTGCAATGGGCACAGGTCAGCGTTTTAGTTTGGTGCATAGCAGTTTTACCATGGGTTCACTCGGCATGGATATTTATCGCTTCGATTAATCTTGCTTCAGCGCTAAAATCTTAATGATGGATACATTTTTCAACTTAAAGCTGCGAAATGTATCCATATTTTTTCTCAATACATCCATTATTATTGTTTGAACTTTATATACTTCATTATAAGTCCATGAAATTAAAATTTATTGTGCTGGCATTATTGCCTTTAACTTTTGCAGCCTGTCAGTCCAGCGATATTCAACGAGCTGGAGATCTTGCAGTGGCCACCATCCAACAAAAAAATGCAGATCAGATTCTTCCAGCCTATCATTGGGAACTGAATCGTGGACTAGAACGACCAATCGTACTCAGTTTTGATACTCAAGGCCGGCTAAGCGCCGTGACGGGCTGTAATGGACTCGGAACAACCTGGTCAGTCAAAAACAATATCATCACCACCAGCGAAGTTATAGGCACTGAAATGGCCTGTGATGCAGCATTGATGGAGCAGGAACGTTTTGTCAGCCAACTTTTACAGAAGCGTGACATTCCTTTTACGCTCAATACCACAGATCCTGACAAGCCGACCCTGACGTTGATGGCCGCAAATGGTCAAACCTATGAATTTATCGGGAAAATGACTCCGGAAACCAAATACCAAGGACAGGCTGAAACAATTTTTCTGGAAATCTCCCCTGACACCAAACAATGTACCGGCGTGGCTCAGAAAAGCTGCTTGCAAGTCAAAGAAGTGAAATATGATCAGAATGGCCTGAAAACTCAGGTGGATAAAGACTGGACTTTATTCTATGACCAGATTGACGGTTTTCAGCATTCACCGAATGAACGGCAGATTATTCGGGTTAAACGTTTTGAAATTAAGCATCCGGCAGCTGATCAATCGAAATATGCCTATATTTTTGATATGGCAGTTGAGCGTGAAATAGTTAAGGGTGCTCTCTAAAACTAAAAATACCAGATATAAAAAAACCGGGACAACAGCCCCGTTTTTTTTCAGCTTAGACTAAGTCGGACTTAAAATACGCCTTGAGCAAGCATCGCATCAGCAACTTTTACGAAGCCAGCAATGTTTGCACCGTCAACATAGTTCACAGTACCGTCTTCCTTAGTACCGAATTTTACGCAGTTGCGGTGAATTTCTTTCATGATTGCGTGTAAACGCTCATCAACTTCTTCGAAAGTCCAGCCTAAACGCAATGCGTTTTGAGACATTTCCAGACCAGAAGTTGCAACACCACCTGCATTTGATGCTTTACCTGGCGCATAAAGAATTTTCGCTTCAACGAACTTCTCAACAGCTTCAAGTGTAGAAGGCATGTTCGCACCTTCAGCTACACAGATTACACCGTTTGCAAGAAGCTGAGCAGCGTCGTCTGCATCAAGTTCGTTTTGAGTTGCACATGGCAATGCGATATCGCACTGGATACCCCAAGGACGTTGTCCTTCAAGATATTCGAAACCATGTTTAGATGCGAATTCTGAAATACGGCCACGTTTTACATTTTTAAGTTCCATGACTTCAGCAAGAAGCGCCTCAGTGAAACCGTCTTTAACGTGAACTGTACCGGCAGAGTCAGAAAGTGAAACTACTTTCGCACCGAGGTACATTGCTTTTTCAGCAGCATATTGCGCAACGTTACCAGAACCTGAAATCGCAACGACTTTATCTTTGAAGCTTTCGCCACGAGACTTAAGCATTTCCTCAGCGAAATACACAGTACCGTAACCCGTTGCTTCCGGACGTGCCAATGAACCACCGAAAGTTAAGCCTTTACCAGTGAATACACATGCCGTGTCGTTACTTAATTTTTTCATCATGCCGGCCATGTAGCCCACTTCACGACCGCCTACACCAATATCACCTGCAGGGATATCTGTGTTCGCACCAAGGTGACGATACAGCTCGATCATTAAAGCCTGGCAGAAACGCATGATTTCGCCTTCTGATTTGCCTTTAGGGTCAAAATCAGAACCGCCTTTACCGCCACCCATAGGAAGTGTGGTTAAAGCATTTTTAAATGTTTGCTCAAAGCCTAAGAATTTTAGGATTGAAAGATTCACTGAAGGGTGGAAACGCATACCACCTTTAAATGGACCGATCGCTGAGTTGTATTGTACGCGGAACGCACGGTTTACTTGAGTCTGACCTTGGTCATCTACCCAAGAAACTCGGAACTGGATCGCACGTTCTGGCTCAACTAGACGCTCTAGTAAACCATGTGCTGCGTATTGTGGGTTCTTTTGAATGAACGGCCACAAACTGGTCATCACTTCTTCTACAGCTTGAAGAAATTCTGGTTGATGTGCATCACGTGATTTTACGTAATCTAGGAACTCATTAAGTGTGTTGTATTTCAACGCTTAATCCTCAGCAGAAAATGGATCAAAATTGGTCAAATTTACAATCAATGTTAAATTTTGGCGCAAAATATTAAATATCTTTTGTAACTAATCTACAATACTTTTTTTGAAAATACTTTAAAATTAATTTGATAACAAATATTTATATTGATTATGAAAATTTTTTCTATGTCAGGAAATGCCAATCGAATCAAGGCTTACATTCAGATTTATGCCTAATAATAAGGCACAAGTTGACCCTTAATTGCGCACGACTTGGGAGTTTAAAAATATGTTAAAATTAATGAATCGACATATTTTGTTTCACTTACTCTCTCATGCTTGCCATGAGTAACGCTGGTTATACATGAATTCGCCCATTTCTCTGGTCCAATCGATTGATGCTTTACTCCCTCAAACCCAATGTGGACTCTGCGGTCATCGTGACGGATGTTTACCTTATGCCCAGTCGATTGCTGAGGGGGAAAATGCCAATAAATGTGTGCCGGGCGGACAGCCTGTTGCCGATGCTTTGGCTGCATTATTAAATCGTCCTAAACTTCAAGCTGAAGAAAGTGTCTGGCCAGTTCAAGCCGATGGTCGTCCTCAGCGCATCAAAGCCGTAATTCGTGAAGATGAATGTATTGGCTGTACCAAATGTATTAGCGCCTGCCCGGTCGATGCGATTATTGGTTCCGGTAAACTGATGCATACCATTCTGACCGATCTGTGTACCGGTTGCGAACTGTGCATCCCACCCTGTCCGGTAGATTGTATTGACCTAGTCGAAGATGATCAGCCTTTACCAAATGAACCACAGCGCATAGCGGAACAGGATGATCTACGTCAGCGTTACTATGCGCACATCCAGCGTGAAGAAAAACGGCGTAGCGATCGTAAGGGGCCGGTGGTCCGTGCAGAAATTGATACTGCCTTGTTTGCACGTTTCTCAGCTTTAAATGAGCAACTTCCCGTGATTGAAGTCGCGAGCAAGCCAGAAAATGCACCTGTAGCACTCGATTCCAAAACCACGATTGAACTGGCAAAACTACGTACTCAAATTAAAAAACTGGAAAAACAACTTTCGGTTCGTGAAGATGCCCGAAAGCGTACCCAGCTCGAAGAACTGACACAGCAATTACAGGCTTTACAGGGATAGAACATGACTACAGCAAAGGCCAAGCCTGTTAAAAACATGACCAAAAAGCAGATTCAGACCTTTTTTGAACGCCTGCGTGAACAGCGCCCTAATCCAAAAACCGAGCTGAATTATGCGAATTCCTTTGAATTGCTGGTCGCGGTCACGCTCTCAGCTCAAGCTACCGATGTCAGCGTCAACAAAGCCACAGACAAACTCTTTCCAGTTGCAAATACACCAGAAGCAATTTATGCGTTAGGTGTGGACGGCTTGAAGGAATATATCAAGACCATTGGTTTATATAACTCGAAAGCGGTCAACGTGATTAAAGCCTGTGAGATGCTGATTCAGAAGCACAACAGCATCGTACCGGATAATCGTGCGGATCTTGAAGCCCTGCCGGGTGTAGGTCGTAAAACGGCGAATGTGGTACTGAATACGGCCTTTGGTCAGCCGACCATGGCGGTTGATACCCATATTTTCCGGGTAGGTAACCGTACCGGACTAGCGGTTGGCAAAAATGTGTTGGAAGTTGAACACCGTCTGGTCAAAGTCATTCCCAAGGAATTTATCATTGATTCACATCACTGGCTGATTTTACACGGTCGTTATACGTGTATTGCGCGCAAACCGAAATGTCATGAATGTGTAGTATCCGATGTGTGTAACTGGCCGGATCGGTTTGAATTTGGTGCAGCCCGCCCGATTGCAGTGAAAAATATTGAGCTTGCGGAATAGAACGGCGCGATCAAGCTGGAATAAAAAATAGGTGACCAATGTGTCACCTTTTTATCGACTATGAGAAGAGTGCTTTTCGTTCAAACCAAATTCTTAGCTGAGCTGAACTATTATGGATTATTTATCCTGATCTTGTTCAGCCTTTTCCTGCTGCTTGCGCTGTTCAAGTTCGGCTTGTAATTTTGGATGGAGCTGGCGCTCAGGTCGCTTTGCTGCATTTTCAGCACGTTCTTCCTGACGTACTTTGTTGAGCATTTTAAAACTGAAATAGAACAGACCTACCAATACTGCCAGAAAGACTACCATCAACACCAATACGCCAAATTTCATAGCAACAAGTACCCTGTTCAAAATACGCAATAAAAAAGAGCCCTAATATGACTTAGGGCTCTCCGATTGTCAAAATCATCGTCAGCCGATTATTTTGCCTGATCCAGAATCGCGAAAAGATCAGTTTGAACTTCATCGATTGGACGTAAACCATTTAGCTTGTCATAAGTTGGTGCATTTTCACCAGACGCTGCACGGCCTTGGTAGAAACCAACCAGTTGCTCGGTTTCAGTATGGTAAGAACCTAGACGCTTACGAATGGTTGCTTCCTGGTCATCAGGACGTTGAACCAGATCTTCACCCGTTTCGTCATCTTTACCTTCCACTTTTGGCGGGTTGTAAACGATGTGATAGACACGGCCAGATGCAGGATGCTGACGACGGCCAGAAAGACGTTGTACGATTTCTTCATCTGGTACATCAATTTCAATCACGTGATCAATTGCAATGCCTTCTTTTTCCAAGGCTTCTGCTTGAGGAATGGTACGCGGGAAACCATCAAAAATGCAGCCGTTTACACAGTCAGGTTGCGCAATGCGCTCTTTCACCAGACCAATGATCAACTCATCAGAAACCAAACCGCCATTGTCCATGACACTTTTAGCTTGTAGACCTAATTCAGTTCCTTCACGAATTGCAGCACGGAGCATATCACCGGTTGAAATTTGTGGGATATTGTAGCGCTTACAGATCAACTGAGCTTGTGTACCTTTACCTGCTCCAGGTGGTCCGAGTAAGATAATGCGCATATATAAACATCCTCATTTAAACAATATGTATGACGCCACGACCACAATCACCCGATTGTGTCCCCCGACATCTCATTATAAGAAAGCCACAAACAAATGGATTAAACCCGCGACAAAACCGGTTACCCCACCCAATAAAATCAGAATCCATTCATCTTCCTGAAATGCAGGACGTAAAAGATTCTGAAACTCCTTCGGAGTCAACTCACGTATGCGGTCTCTAAACATTTGATAGATTTTCTGTGCACGGCTCGCATTAAATGCTGGGTCGCATACAGGTACCATCGTAATTTCAATCGAGCGATCGATCAAGTCCGTCTTGAGTTTTGCATACTCTTTTGGTCCTAAAGACAGCTGTAAAGAGGTCCGAACCAGGGGTGTTTCCATAATTTCATTAATATGACGTTTGATAATGCGGCGGGTTTTGTCTTTTCTGCCGCCATACATCATCTCGGTCATGATCGATTTTAACGTAATCAGGTCTTCTGTGACTACACTTGCGAAGACGTCAGAGACTTCATCCTGACGTTTCATAAATGCGCCTTGTATGTTATAGGTTCCGATACGAGGAATCACCGGCTTAATCCACGGAAACTTGCGATTTGTGGTACGGGCAAAGAATTGCGGGTACTTTACTGGGTGTGGATAGAGTGGGTTGAATACCATCCAGATCGCGATCCAGTTGGTCAAAAAGCCCCAGATCGCAGCCCAGAACGGTACAGTCCAGTGCCACGGCACTACAAACCAGACAATCATCTGGAAAATCCCAAAGAACATCCCGATGAGGGCACTGATATGCCAGATAAAATTGATCTCTTTTTGACCCACCTTCAGGAACATACGCACCATCAAGCGACGGTCGCCTTCCATCTGGCTCACTACCATTTCACGCATATCTACAAGTGACTCGACGTTCATGGTCAGCTCAGTCACTAATTCACGCAAAATTGCCGGCATTTGTTTTTGTGCTTGTGCATAAATTCTGCGCTTAATAGCAAAAGGTAGGTTTTCCCAGAGCACCGCATTGCGATCCATCATCACTTCATCAATCAGGTGTTCCAGTTCGAAACCGACCTGCTCGCCAATGATGCGTGCCATATCATCCGGATCCATCGCCTGTAAAAATTCGCGGATAGAGCCTAATTTTGACAGTGTGTTATCGGTAATAATGCCTGAAATACGTCCAGCTTTGCGTGGCACAATCCCTTGCCAGCCCACAGGTAAAGGCCCGAGATGGAAACCCCAAAAATTGATCGGATAAAAGACCATTTTCAGCGCCATCCAGACGTGAGCCCAGGTTACAAATGCAGTCACTGGAATAATGCTGAGCACGGCCCAAAAATCCGGGCGGTTTACAAAGGTTTGCCACAACTCGTTGACGTACTCAAGCATGCATAACTTCCATATTTAATTTTTTGTTCACAGAATACACATATTAATAAGGTCGAATATTTTGTCTATAAACCGATACTTAAAGTATAGGAAAATTGTAGCCGGGGTTCTGTTTCAGCCACAGCACGACCATTTCGGTCTTCGAGTTTCTCTCCGGCACCGATCCCGATACTAAAACTGCTGATCCGTTCTGAACTAAGCAAAACATAGGCCAAATCAACGCCAGCACCTAAACGGCCTTCATACTCGCCATCAACCTGTTTGCTGTCGATATGACCGGCATAAACCCCGACATAATAACCATTTTTGTCTTTGCCGGTGAGATGTGCAGGATAACGAAAGCCTGCCTGACCGCCAATCGTACGATCATCATCCAGAAAAACACCACCTTTCACATAAGCAATCCCATAAGGGTTCACCCATTCGGTATTTAAATGCAGTAATTTCTGGGTAAAACCAACACCCACATTAAAGGCTTTTGCCTGAGCAGGCTCTATTTTGGTTGCAGTATTATTAATCTGATCATGTGCATAAGCCCCGTTCGCCCACAATGCAAATGCCAACAAAGGGTAAACCTTGTTCATTCCTTCACCATCTTCCTTAATTATAGTTTTTGGTATAGTCCTATTTTTATTAGATTTTACTCTAGCAGAATTATCACAACTCTTATATACAGCACTTTACAATTTTAATGTCTGCAAAGTCAAAGCTTAAAGGAACTGATTGTAAGGGCAGTTTTTCATTATCAAATCAAGTGCAGTTGCGTTAGAATACTCCACTTTGATTCTTTTCTACCACTCTCAGGTCTTAAGTCGATCGCGTATGAAGCAGCACTTTCCTTTAAAAAACGCACAACAAGAAAAGCGCATCTATCGCAGTCGAGTCTTGATTTCCATGGGGATTGTCATTTTCTTTATGCTGCTGCTGGTCAGCCGCTATGCCTATTTGCAACTGTTCAACTTTGAAAGCTTTACTACAGCTTCTGATGAGAACCGGATTCGTCTACAACCTTTGCCGCCAGCGCGTGGTTATATTTATGACCGTAACGGCGTGTTGCTGGCCGATAATTACCCGGTATTTACTGCCACTTTAAGTCGTGCTGACGTACAGGATATCGACCAAACGCTCGAACGCCTGAAACCGATTCTGGAATTGACCGAAGAAGATCTTGAACGCTTTCAAACCCGGATTAAAACAGCACGTAAAACCGAACGGGTTTCAATCAAGCTCAATCTGAATGAAAATGATATTGCGCGTTTCAGTGAAGTGAAATATCAGTTTCCGGGCGTGAATATTGAAACCCAGATGACTCGCTATTACCCGCATGGCGATCTGTTCGCACATGTGATCGGTTATGTCGGTCGTATTAATGACAAAGAACTGAAAGCCATTGATAAGGATCTCTATGCCGGAACCAACCTGATTGGAAAGATCGGAGTGGAAAAATCCTATGAAGAGCTGCTGCATGGTGTGCCAGGAAATGAATCGGTAGAGGCCGATGCCTTTGGTAATGTGCTGCGTCATCTGGGTCGTAAAGACCCAGTGCGTGGTAATGATCTGTTCCTGTCACTGGATTACGGTTTGCAGGTGGTAGCTTCAGAACAACTGGCTGGGCGTCGTGGCGCGATTGTGGCGATGGATCCTAAAACTGGGGAAATTCTGGCACTGGTATCTAGTCCAAGTTTTAACCCGAACCTGTTTGTGACCGGGATCAGCACCAAAGATTATTCATTCCTGCGTGATAACCTTGATCAACCTTTATATAACCGTGCGGTACAAGGAGTTTATCCACCTGGCTCTACTATCAAACCAATGTTTGCGCTCGGTGGTCTGCATCATGGGCTGGTCGATTGGGATACCACTATTTCTGATCCAGGCTATTTCAGTCTGCCGGGAGACAGTCACCGTTTCCGTGACCATAAAAAATCCGGGCATGGTGCAGTGAATATGCATAAGGCGCAGGTCGTCTCCTGTGATACCTATTTCTATGTCATGTCTTACCGGATGGGCATTGAAAAAATGAATACCTGGATGCGTCAGTTTGGCTTTGGCGAAAAAACCGGGGTGGATTTACCAAGTGAAAGCTCAGGACTGTATCCAAACCCGGAATGGAAAATGCGTACCCGCAAGGCCAAATGGTCACGTGGTGAAACCATTTCTGTCAGTATTGGTCAGGGTGCTTTTACTTCAACGCCATTACAGCTGGCTATGGCCACTGCAATTACTGCCAATCATGGCAATAAAGTCATTCCCCATGTTTTGCGTGAAAGTCGCGGTGCCAAACCGTTCAAGATGCATAATGGCACGCATGGCAAGATCGATTTTAATGGTCAGGAAGAAGACTGGATCAAAATGCGTGATGCGATGGTGGACGTAATTCAATCCGGTACAGGCCGAGGCATCAAAAGCGGCTTACAATATTCTATTGCCGGAAAAACCGGTACGGCACAGGTAAAAAGTATTGCTCAGGGCAAGCGCTATAATGAATCCTTATTGACTGACCGTCAGCTGGATCATGGCCTGTTTGTCGGTTTTGCACCTGCTGAAAATCCTGAAATCGCGATTGCAGTTATTCTGGAAAATGGTCGCGGTGGTAGTGCCGCAACGGCTCTGGCCCGTCCAATTTTTGATTACTGGTTACTGCATAAAGATAAAAATCCGGTACGCCCACAAGGCCACCAATTAAGTGGTGGTCTGATGACGGCCGGAATCAAGCCAGCTGAATTGCCAAGTGGTGCAGGCATGTTAAGTCAAGATGCAGCATCTAGTGCCGTTCCAGCCAGTGACCAGCCCAACACGACTGCTCCGACACCGGTAGAGCGAGATTAAAGATGAAAAACCAGCTTCGAATTATTGGTGGTGACTGGAAACGCCGCCAACTGCCTTTTGCCAGCATTGAGGGTTTGCGCCCGACGCCTGACCGTGTTCGGGAAACACTGTTTAACTGGCTGATGTGGGATGTACAAAATGCACAGGTGTTGGATATTTGTGCCGGTTCTGGGGCATTAGCGTTTGAGGCATTATCGCGTGGTGCTGCATCAGTGGTGATGATTGAGCCGGATCGTACTCAGGCACAATTTCTGACCCAAAATCTTGAACTGTTAAAAGTCACCAAAGCACGTGCACAATTAAAAGTGGCTACGGCGCAGCAAGCCTTGCCCGCTCTTCAGACACAGTTTGATCTGGTTTTTCTAGATCCGCCATATAGCTTAGATTTATGGGAAGAACTAGCGCTCAAGGCAGATCCTCTGATCAAGGACAATGCCTATATTTATGTAGAAGCAGATCGTGATTTACAATTGCTTAAATTGCCATCCTCATGGCGTTTAATTAAAAATACCAAAGCCGGTACAGTTCGTGCTGGGCTTTATCAAAAAAGTATTTCTTGATTTAAATTGTTTTGAAGAGACATTAAAAAAGGATTCCTCAGTGGAATCCTTTTTGTCATTGTAGTCAGTCAAATTTAAAGACTGTGATTAACGATCACGGCGCCAGTCGCGGTTATCTCGGTCACGTTTCCAATCCCGATGATCTTTATGGTCCTTATTTTTCCAGTCATGATCTCTGTGGTCTCGATCATAATGTCCATTACGATCTCTGTTGCCACGATAATCATCATCCCAAGGATCAACCACACAACCGGTTAATGACACGGCCAATACAGAAAGTAATATCACTTTTTTCATCATGTCCATCACCTCTTACTGCACTCTGTCAGTATCAGGCGAGTTCGTGGAGAGTGAACGGAGCCATTGTTGCACTCTTGTAGAGATTTATGCATGTTTTATACATGACCATAAACGTCTTTTTTCCTATTTAGCTTTCATGCTTTTATAAAAATTCTAACTTTCATTTGCATAAATACAGCTAAATAGAAGCTTGGCTTTTGTTTAAATCTTGAGAATACTGCTGCCTTTGCTTATGACCTGATCTCTATGACTTGGCTGTTATTTATTCTTGGTGCAATGGTCGCAGGTTTCGTCCAGGGACTAACCGGTTTTGCCTTTGCCCTAATCGCCATGTCTTTCTGGGTTTGGGTACTACCTCCGCAATTGGCCGCGCCCTTGTTGGTATTTGCCTCGATCTGGAGTCATGTGATTTCACTCAGTCAGGAACAAAAGCAGCCGGTTTTATCCAGACAGTTGGTGCTGCCTTATCTGGTTGCTGGTCTAATTGGCGTGCCTCTTGGTACTTATCTGTTGCAGGTCATTCAAGCAGATACCTTTAAGATAATCTTGGGATTTTTTCTGGTGCTGTGGTGTCCGGTGATGCTATTCAATCCGCAATTCAAAACGATCCAGCATTCAGGAAAATTGATTGATAGCTGCATCGGTTTTATTGGTGGGATATTAGGAGGACTGGGCGGTTTTTGCGGTGCCATTCCTTCAGCCTGGGTGATGTTAAAACAATTATCCAAAGCCCAGCAGCGCTATATTTTGCGGCACTTTAATTTTGCAATTCAGCTCTTCACCCTTGGTACGTATCTATGGCAAGGTCTGATCAATCAAAGTCATTTACCCTATCTGGCCTTGCTGATTGTTTTTGTGAGTATTCCGGCTATTTTAGGTGCAAAGCTATTTTATAAAATTTCAGAATTACTGTTTAAACGTGTGATCTTAAGTTTACTCTTTAGCGCAGGCTGTTTTCTATTAGCATCCCAATTCATTTAAACACAAGATCAAGCCGAGTCTGTCTTCCCTGCTAAAGCTTGAATCCGGTGAAATAACTGCTATGTTAAGGCCAATCTTTGTCAATATAGATCATCATTATGCAGATTCATGATCAGATCGTTCTTGTTACTGGCGGTGCACGTGGTTTGGGTTTAGCCATTACTCAGGCTTTACTGGCTGAAGGTGCACGCGTGGTCGTGAACTATCATAGCAGTCAGCAGCAGGCCGAACAGCTTGCCCAGCAATATCCTGAACAGGTATTCATTTACCAGGCAGATGTCACTCAAGCTGATCAGGTACGCGCTTTATTTGCCGCGGCTAAAACCCATTTCGGCGAAGCAATTCATGCTGTAGTCAATAATGCACTGATTCAATTTGAATTTAATGGTGATGCACGCCCTAAAGTAGAAACACTGACTTGGGACATGTTGCAACGGCAATTTAGCGGTGCAGTACAGGCTGCCTTAAATACCACGCAAGCCGCTCTGGATGACATGAAACAGGCAGGCTTCGGCCGGATCGTGAATATTGGTACAAATCTCGTGCAAAATCCAGTGGTTCCTTATCATGACTATACCGCCGCCAAAGCTGCATTATTGGCCTTTACCCGCACCACGGCACAGGATTTAGGACAATATGGCATTAATGTGAACATGCTCTCTGGTGGCCTGTTACAAACCACGGATGCCAGTAAGGCCACACCTGACTTTGTCTTTGACCTGATTGCTCAATCGACGCCTTTACGCCGCGTAATTACCCCAGAAGAATTTGCTGCTGCAATCCTGATGTTTTTGTCACCTTATTCATGTGCCGTCACAGGACAAAACCTGATTGTAGATGGTGGCTTGGTCAAAGGTTAGATGTTTAGAGAATAGACTTGGATTTTCAAATTCTGTTGTTCTATTTTTTAACCATTTGGTAGATTAAAAAGGTTTTGTGACCGGGTTTTACTTCTACAATAGTGCGCTCTCATAAAGCCTTTAGTCTACTTTCCATGAAATTTATCACGACATTGTTCAGTACCTTGCTGCTGGCAGGTTGTATGTCCAGCGATTTGAAGAAGTCCGAACAATTACTGCAAAATTTCCATTGTGCCAAGGTAGATACCGCCCAGATGCCACATAGCAGTATGACCGACTATTATCAGCAGATGTTGTATAGCAGCAAATCCAAGGTCGAGTCTTATATCAAGCAATATCGTCAGGGTGAGGAGCTGTTTGACCTGCCACTGCATGAAGTGGTGGAGCAACAATATGATCTTTATAAAGATGCCTGCCAAAATCTGGGTGGAATTTTACCCGCTTCTGAAAATGCATCTTAAGTCTGTCAATCTTCATGATGATTAGGCAATAAAAAAGCAGGAAATATTTTCCTGCTTTTTTTCAACTCAATTTTAATTCTGATAATAGCGTTGATCTACACTAAAGCATTCAGGAAATTTTGGCTGAATATCTGCATAAAATGCCATGATTTCTGCCATATCTTTTTCATAATCCCCTGTCGGATAAACAATTTTACCTACGCCAGTTTTCTTCTTGTCATAGTCCATATAGGCCAATGCAATCGGTACACCTGCATTAATCGCCACATGATAAAAACCTGTCTTCCACTGTTCCTGTTTAGCACGCGTTGCTTCTGGCGTCACCAGCATGACCAGTTTAGGATGGGTCTTGAATAATTCCGTCATCACCTGAACCATACTCGGACGAGGCTCACCCGGCTGTTTAGGACGACGATCAATCCCGATACCGCCCATAGCACGCACAAAGGGCCCAAATGGCAATTTCATGTAACTGTCTTTAATGGTTAAGCGAACATTCACACCTAATGCTTTTAAGGCCAGTCGCGCATACAGTGCATCCCAATTACTGGTATGAGGAGCAGCAATCATGACACATTGGTCTAAATCTAGGGGCCAATGGTTATCAATTTCCCAACCCATTAGGTTCAGGCTTTGTTCTGCTAACTTCTCAAACACGTCACGCACCAATTCTATTCAAAATTGCGCGAATTTTAGCAACCTCGGCAAATATAGATAGTGATCTATGATCAATAAATAAACAGTTAATCTATATTTGTATAATTAGAATTTTTACATGAATAGTTGATTATTTTTGCCACCTTTCAACTTATCTCATACATCAATTTACGGATAGTTAAGATTGCTTCCCAATATAAATAGGAATTTCTTTCTAATTTAAAGGATTCATGCATTAAAAAGCTCTTAACCTCCTCATTTTGGGATATGGCAAATATAAGGGTCTTTTTATACTGAATCCACATTATAAATTTCAGGAAGATTCTAATGAAAAAGACTTTACTTTGTATTGCTTTAGCAGGGTTACTTAGTGCCTGTGGTGGTTCGGATGATAACTCAAGTACACCTCCAACAAGTAATATTGGAACCCAGACCGGGGTACTAACGGATGCTGTGATTGCTGGGGTACGCTATGTCACAAGTAGTGGTGCTACAGGTTTTACCAATGACGATGGTGAATTTAACTTCAATGAAGGAGAAACGGTTAAATTCTATATTGGTGATGTTCAACTCGGGGATGAAATTGAAGCAAAAGAACGTGTTACCCCTTTGGATTTAGCTGAGACTGAAAATGCTCGCCTTAACTTACTGGTATTTTTACAATCCTTAGATGGAGATGATAACGATGACAAACTTCAAATTAGTACGGCCACTACAGATGCCTTAAAAAATCAGAGTATCAATTTTGACCAACCTTATAATGACTTTAAAAATGAAGCTATTGTCAAAACAGTAATTCCTGAAGAAAAGTTAGTGAATGAAGAGGATGCTAAAGCACACTTCCAAGCGACCTTCTACAAAGATATTGCCGGCACTTGGGAGATTAACCGTACCGATAACACTGCTGTGTTGATTCACATTTTGGAAGATGGACGCTATGCACTAGGTGAAGCAGAAGCCAAAGATGAGAGTGGTCAAGCAGGCATTGAAATGGGCCGCTTAAAATGGAATGCAACAACAACCGTGATTGAACCGGAAATCCTGCATGATACCAATGGTGAATGGGGACTTTCACATCCTGCTGAGAATAAACCTTATTCTTTAAACTTTAATGGAACTCAATTAATTCTTACTGAACCAGGCGTTAATACTGAATACCGTTTAAATCGAGTTAAGCAGTCCAATAGTCTCGTCGGCACGTGGCGACTTAATGAAACGCACCTATTTGCTTTCTTCGATAACAACTATTATTTCTTCCTAGACACTGAAGGTGGAGATGACTGTGGTTGGCCAGGAATTGAATATGGCAAATATACATTGTCAGCAAATACTCTCACCACAACCGAGGTATTATTCGATACCAACGAGTGTGGTGGATTACAAGATAGTTCAAATGGCAGCAAGACAATTGCAAGCATCAATATATCTAACAACAATCTTATCTTACATCCGCAAGGTGAAGATCCTGTAACTTTACAACGTGTTAAATAACCCACATAAACCGGCTTGAATATGAAATTCAGGCCGGTTTAATCAATATGTTCAAATTGAATGGTACAGCCCATCAATAAATGCATCAGTTCGATTTGCGAACAACATTGGGTTTTTTCATAAATATTTTTAAAATACGTCCGTACCGAACTCAGCGTAATGCCACACTGTTCTGCAATATCTTCTATTTTATAACCATTAATTAACAACTCGCATAAATCAAACTCTCGTTTGGAAAGCTGGTAACACTGTTGTAGGTAAGCTCTTGACAGGGAATAATGCTGGTTTTTATCTGTCATAAATAAGGCAATCTGATGCTGAGCAGATTGTAAATGTTGCATATTTCTTAATTTTTTAAATGGCACCACCGTCAGCATGAATTGTGAGCCTGCCCCATCACTCAACGCCAAGACTCCACCCACTTCAGTCTGAATGGTCGTATCTTCCAGCAAAGCACTTTCTAATAGCTGATCAAAACGTATCTGCTGAGCATAATTGGTTTTTAGACGGTTATGTATATCCAGATCCAGACATGAATTTTGATCAAGCATTTTTTGCGCAACAGGATTAGAATAACTTAAACACAGGTTTTGATCGAGCAGTACAATTCCGGTTTTTAAACTGTCCAATACGGTATACAAGCTTAAATTATCTTGCTGAATCAAGTTGATTTGCCGGTGAATTTGCAAAGCCCGGCGTAAATGGATACTGATACGTCTTAGAAAATCCAGCTCAGGCTGTTCAAAAGGCTGCACCTCAGGAGCACGATGAATACCCAGTACCGCCCAACGATAATTTCCCCGATCCAGCAATACCCCCGCCAGATAAGATACACCGCCAGGCTTTAAACACTTCTCATAGAAAACATAGTGATCCGTACCCGGCTGTTCTGCATAGTGCTGACAGTTATGACTCAGCGCATCGCCCATCTCGATCGCATTCCATAAGGGCATATGCAGTTTCATATCAATCACTCTGACACGCTCATCTTGATAAGCGGCCAGACTTTCATTCGGGATATTGTGCGTGTAAACAAAATCATAGCTTGGATTAAGCTGATCCAGACCGGTAAAAATTGCACTCTTACTTTTAGTATAGCTGACGATATCTTTGATCACGTCCAGCCACAAAGATGGCAATACAGCAGCATCATAAATTTTTGCAATCAGATAGGACTTACGCATTGACGGATTCAAAAAAGTATTAAAATACTTTATAAAGTATCTGTGATCAGACGAATTAAACATGCTTCTACAGCAACTTGTACATTACCCATTTAT
>NZ_JBBCWZ010000034.1:0-31930 GCF_037145695.1 Acinetobacter sp. USHLN143 | reverse complement strand
TTATTGGCGAGATTTTCAAGTCATGACAGCTGACAAAATAGAGCAATGGGTGGAGAAAGTATCAAACCAATTCGGAAAAGAATACATGTTTACTTTTTAATGACAACTTATGTGAAGATTATTTCAGTTTAATTTTTTCCTTAAACATAAAAACGATAAATAAAAAATATTATCTTAAAGTTTTTAAAAAAATTGCGCTTATTAATAAAGGAAACAGAAATTTGAATTAAATATCTGGTCAAATTTTTATTTTCATTAATCGGTTTAAAATCTAAGAGATTGAGTGCTTAAATCTGGGCCCGGAATATGCAGAGCTAAAAGAGCAAAAGTTTAATACTGTGGTCGGATTTTTTATTTAAACCGACTTGCGCATGATGGCTGCATGGATTTTATCAGCTGAATGGGGGAACTCATCATGCGTCGTCACAATTTATGGATTGCAATGCTTGCTGCGACAGCAACTTTAGGGACAACTGCAACGAATGCAGACTTTATTGACGACAGCAATGTTCAACTCAAATTTAAAAACTTTTATCTAGACCGTCAGTATCAAGATGACTATTCATCACGTAACTGGGGTTCTTGGTCACAAGGGGTGACTCTGGATGCCAAGTCCGGTTATCACGATATCGGTGGTGGTGTGCAGGTTGGTGCTGATGTACTGGTGCAACATGCAGTCAAACTCAACGGCCATGATAAAAATCCGGACTGGGTTTTACCGCACGATGGCAAAGAATCAAAAGATCATTTCGGTAAAGTCGGCGCGACCTTAAAAGCCAAAGTTTCACAAACTGAGCTGAAAGTCGGCGAGTTATTGCCTGTATCTCCAGTCTTGGTATTCGATCCATCCCGTCAGTTATTAACGACTTATAGTGGCGCTTGGTTAGAGTCTAAAGACCTTAAGGATACCAAGTTAACTCTGGCGTATATTGATGGTATTAACAACCGTTATGACAACCAGTTCCGTGACTTAACTAAATTTGCTCCACCAAGTTTCTATGATACGGGTGCTGAAGCTGATGGCATGTGGATTGCGGGTGTAGACCACCAGCTTACTAAAGAAGTAGGGGCGAGCTACTGGTATGCCGATGTTCAAGACATTTACCAACAGCATTATCTGGGTGTGAATTACAAAACTGCGCTCGGTGAAAAAACCAAATTAGATAGCCACATTCGTTACTTCGATAACTCGGAGTCAGGTGACAAGCTGTATGGTGAGATCGATAACCAGGCATTATCTGTCGCTGCAAAAGTGAATCATGGTGCACATAGCGTAGGTGTGGGTTACCAGCAAATGTTTGGTGATAGTGCATTCCCGACATTGGGTGGCTGGGTGCCACAGCCTTATCTGGCGAACTGGGGGGTAGCGACCTTTACCGCACCAGAAGAAAAGTCATGGAGTGTTTCTTATGGCTATGACTTCTCTGAAATGGGTGCAAAAGGCCTAAACGCAACAGCAGTATATTTCAAAGGTTATGATCAGAAAGGTACTGGGGCGTATCAAGGTCAGAACTTCAATACGGATGAAGTGAATGCCATCGTGAACTACACTGTGCCAGAAGGTAAATTAAAAGGTTTGGGTGTACAGGCGATGTATATTGATGTGAATTTTGCCAATCCAGCAAAACCAGACCTGCAAGAATACCGTGTCGCCACCACTTATACCCATAAATTCTAATACCCGTATATTTTAAAAGCAGTCAGTCTTCTGGCTGCTTTTTGGTTTAAGCGTTCCATTGTTGCATTAAAGGCTTAGATTGAGTAGGGTTTTATTTTAAATTGATATATAAAACAAATACTTAAATTATATCTATTTTGTAGGGTGCAATCGTAATTTTGTATCAGTTTGCTGCGGCTGAGCGGTTAATATAAGGGTGTACACAAGTCATTTTAATGAGTCAACTTGACGTCGAATTCTTGAAAATAGAGGGACACGCAAGCGAAAGACTGTAAGAGGAAGCAATATGAGCACTGTTCAAATCCCTGACTATCAAACAGATCCATTCTTTGGCTTAGAAGATAAATGGATTGAAACCGCTGAAGGCGAGTTGACCCATTACCACGAAATTGGTGAAGGTACGCCTATTCTATTTTTACACGGTTCAGGTACGGGTGTATCGGCTGCGGCAAACTGGTGGTTAAACCTGCCACAAATTGGTGAGCAGGCGCGTTGTATCGCGATTGATACCATTGGTTATGGCCAGACTGTAGTTGCACCGGGTACTGAATATGGTATCCGTGCCTGGGTAGATCATGCGATCCGTACGCTAGACGCTTTGGGTATCGAAAAAACCTGGTTGGTCGGTAACTCTCTGGGTGGCTGGTTAGCATTCCAGATGGCATTGGATTATCCAGATCGTATTTTGGGTATCGTGTCTATGGGTACGGGCGGTGCGAAACAGACAGCTGCACTTAAAGCTCACGCAAACCCAGTTCTTACAGAAGAAGGAATCAAGAAAACCCTTTCTATGTTTGTCGTAAACAAAGACCTGATTACTGATGAACTGGTAAAAGTACGTTTTGCTTCTGCTGCAAATGACTATGCATCAAATCGTTTAATGGATGTGGTTGGCGCACGTGACCGTGACCGTTTCGAATTCCCATTAGACTTCGAAAAAATGAAAGACATTACTGTGCCTGTACTATTGATTCATGGTACGCAAGACGTGGTGATTCCGGTTTCTCGTACTTGGGACATCCTGAACATCGTGCCAAATGCTGATGCACATATCTTCAGCCAATGCGGTCACTGGTCTCAAGTTGAAAAAGCAGATGAGTTCAACACTGTGATCAAAAACTACCTGGCTGTTCATGGCGTAAAATAAGTTTGATACAGTTTTAAAAAAGGATGGCTTTGGTCATCCTTTTTTATATCGGAAATATTTAAGGTAGCGCACCTAAGTGAGTTTGATTCTCATTTATTTGAATAAATATAAAAATCTAATAATTTTTATAGGCTTGAGCTATTTAAACTGAGAAAAATCCGAATGAAACTTTATTAGACTTAAGTGGTAAATGCAGTACATTTAGAGCTAAAAATACACAATTTGGGTCAAGGGCAAGTGAAAAATTTAAGCGCCAGAAATAGATTCTTTATTATAAAATAGAATTAAAAATGGATTCTTAAGCATAAAATAATAAAACAAAAAAAGCACATGCCTATCATAAGTTGAATGGCATATGCCTAATGCAGGGAAGAAATAGGATTAATTTTGTTCGCTACGGTTAATATCCAGATAGAACACACGGGTCAAAAGCTCAAGAAATTTGCTCACGACATAGGATTTGTTGTTTTTATGGTAGCTGACATACAGGTCTAAATAGGGCAACTCCACGTCCAGCGGACGAATCACGGTATTATCCATGGTTAGTGGTGCAATATAGCCAGGCAAAATGGTACAGCCTAGGCCCATTCCGATCGAGTTGATATTAAATAAAATATTATCGGCCTTTTGCACGATATTGAGTTCAATGCCGTTGGCTTTGGCAAAGTCCAGAATAGCCTGGTTCAGGGTCAAGGACTGCTCTGCTGATGGAATAATAAAATCAATACCATTCAATGCTTTAACAGGAATTCTTTCGTATTTTGCTAAGGGATGATCTTTAGGCAGGAGAAAAATCAGCGGTTCACGAATCACGAACTGGCTTTCAATTTCATCACTATTGAAATTATGACGGGTAAATGTCAGATCTAGATCACCTTTTTTTAACAAACGCATTTGCTCATTGTTGTTCAGGCTGAGCAGTTCAATTTTTAAATCCGAGTTCTGTACACGTAGATTTGGCAAGATATACGGGAAGATTTTCATCTCGGCCACCGGTACAAAACCGATGCGGAGCATTTGCTGCTTGGCCTGTGACACCTGACGTGCCATGGCAACGGCTTTGTCCGCCTGTGCCAGGGTGAGACGAGCCTGTTCCAGGAATACGGCGCCTTCTTCGGTCAGCTCTACTTTACGTTTGGTTCGGTTGAGTAGCTTTACCCCGACATCTTCTTCCAGGTCTTTGATTTGCTGGCTAAGTGAGGGTTGAGCCGTATAAAGTTTAAGTGCTGCCTTACTAAAATTGAGCTCTTCAGCAACGGTGATAAAGTAGCGAAGGTGTCGTAATTCCATGTCATCAACCCAAAGAGTAATCCAAAAAATGTCTTACTATAATTTCCTCAAAGTATAATCTATAAACAACTATGTCGTGAAGATTATTTTCCCATTCATAAACTAAATGCTCTGGCGGAATTAATAGATGTTTTAATATAAAAATTCACGTGCTTAATAATTGCTTTAAGCTCTTAATTGAAACAAAAAAAATATTTCCCGAAAAACGCTGTCAAATCCATCATCGTTGAAAAGTTGAGTCTATTACTTTGTGCCAAAGATAGGTCACAGGAGAGCTTTTCATGAGTGGAAAAATTGATGTGCGCGAAATCGATGCTTTAGTCGATGCACAAAATGGACGTATTACGCCATCTATTTATACAGATCCTGACATTTACGAATTAGAACTCGAACGTGTTTTCGGTCGTACTTGGTTATTCCTTTGCCATGAAAGCCAAATTCCTAAGGCTGGTGATTTCTTCAACACCTACATGGGCGAAGATCCAATCATTGTGGCACGTCAAAAAGATGGCTCAATCAAAGCATTTTTAAACCAGTGCCGTCACCGTTCTATGCGTGTAAGCTTCGCTGACTGTGGTAATACCCGTGCATTTACTTGCCCGTACCACGGCTGGTCATACGGCATTGACGGTTCTTTAAAAGATATCCCGCTTGAAGATCGTGCTTACCCACATGGTGCATGTAAAGAGCAATGGGGTCTGGTTGAAGTGAATCGTGTGAAGTCTTACAAAGGCTTGGTATTCGCTTGTTGGGATGAAACCACACCTGATCTTGAAGAATACATGGGCGATATCGCTTGGTACTTAGATGGCGTTGTTGACCGTCGTCCAGGTGGTACAGAAATTATCGGTGGTGTCCACAAGTGGGAAATCGAGTGTAACTGGAAATTTGCGGCTGAACAGTTCGCATCTGACCAATACCACGCCTTGTTCTCTCACGCTTCTGCGATCCAAGTATTGGGCGCGAAACCAGACGACGAATCTTCTAAGAAATTAGGTGCTGCACAAACGGCTCGTCCAGTTTGGGAAACTGCCAAAGACGCGATCCAGTACGGTTCACGTGGTCATGGTTCAGGCTTCTTCTTCACAGAGAAACCAGACGCAAACGTATGGGTTGACGGTGAAGTTGCCAACTACTTCCGTGAAACTTACGACGAAGTTAAAGAGCGCCTAGGCGAGACTCGTGCACTGCGTCTTGCAGGTCACAACACCATGTTCCCAACTTTGTCTTGGTTGAACGGTACTGCAACACTTCGCGTATGGCATCCACGTGGTCCAAACAAAACCGAAGTATGGGCATTCTGTATTGCGGATGCTGAAGCATCTCAAGAAGTGAAAGAAGCATTTGAACGTTCTGCAACGCGTGCCTTTGGTCCAGCCGGTTTCCTCGAGCAAGATGACTCTGAGAACTGGATTGAAATTCAAAAAGTTTTACGTGGTTACAAAGCGCGTCAAAATAAACTCATTATGGAAATGGGTAAAGGCAACGAAAAAGTACGTGAAGATGGTATCCCGGGTATCACCAACTACATTTTCTCTGAAACTGCAGCACGTGGTATGTACCGCCGCTGGGCAGATTTATTGATCCATGAAAAATGGGAAGACGTGGAAAAAGCAGCTGACGAATATGAGAAGGAGCTTATGAAATGAGTCAAATCAGCTTAGAACTTCATCACCAAATTAGTCAGTTCCTGTATCGCGAAGCAAAATTGCTAGACGATTGGAAATTCCGCGAATGGTTGGATACGTTAGCTGAAGATATTTCTTACACGCTACGTACCACACCAAACGCACAAACCCGTGACCGTCGTCGTTCAGTTGAACCACCTACCACTTGGGTGTTCAACGATTCAAAAGACCTTTTAGAGCGTCGTGTAGCGCGTCTGGAAACCGGTATGGCTTGGGCTGAAGAGCCTCCGTCACGTACCACCCACATGGTGAGCAACGTGATCGTAGAGCCAACTGAAGTTGAAGGCGAATACGACGTGTACGTAACCTATTTGCTATATCGTACGCAAAAAGAGAAAGACATTGTCATTTACTGCGGTAAACGCCATGACAAGATCCGTAAAGTTGAAGGTGGCCTCGGCTTCCAGATCTTCAACCGTAAGATCACGCTTGATCAAGCGACATATAGCTCACATAACTTGAGTGTGTTCTTCTAATGAATAAGATTTTTGTTTGCCAAGTTGACGAATTAGACGAAGGCGAAGCGTTAAAAGTAGATTGTGGCGTAAACGGTATCGAAGCGCTGGCTGTATTTAACAATGGCGGTGAATTCTTCGCTATGAACGATAAATGCAGTCATGGTAATGCTTCTATGTCTGAAGGTTATCTTGAAGATGACGGTACTGTGGAATGTCCATTGCATTCAGCACGTTTCTGTTTAAAAACAGGTGAAGCATTGTGTCTACCTGCAACTGATCCAATCAAAACATTCCCAGTGATTGTTGAAGATGGTCAATTGTTTGTAGAGATGGCAGGAGAGTAAGCATGGGTTGGCTACAAGGCGAAGTTGCACTTATTACTGGTGGTGGTTCAGGCTTAGGCTGGGCTTTGGTAGAACGTTTTATTGAGGAAGGTGCGCAAGTCGCTGTTCTTCAACGTTCAAAAGCTAAAGTAGATGCATTAAATGAACACTTCGGTGGAAAAGTTCTTGCGATCGAAGGTGATGTAGCCAGCTATGCAGATAACGTTCGTGCAGTTCAAGCAACTGTGGAACGTTTCGGTAAACTCGATTGTTTCGTTGGTAATGCCGGTATCTGGGATCACTATGCCGATATCGTCAATACCTCTGGTGAGCAGCTGGAGAAAGCCTTTGACGAGATTATGGGGATTAATACCAAATCTCTGATCCTTGGTGCGAAGGCTGCACTGGATGCATTGATCGCTTCTGAAGGTTCTATCATATTTACTTTGTCTAATTCGGCACTGTACTCCGCTGGCGGAGGCCCTGTATATACTGCATCTAAGCATGCGGGTGTCGGGATTATGAAAGAATTGGCTTATGAGCTTGCGCCTAAAGTACGAGTGAACGCGGTTGCGCCGTCAGGTATGAATGTGAATATCAAAGGCGCGGCATCGCTCGGTCAGGAAAATGTGGGCCTGCTCGATGCACGTGATCCTGAGAAAATTGCACGTGGCATGCCACTGAATTTCTTGCCTGAACCGGAAGATATGACCGGCTCATACGTGCTGTTGGCATCTCGTCAAAATAACCGTCCTCTGACTGGTGTTCTGATCAATGCAGAATGCGGTTTGGGTATTCGTGGCCTACGTCAGCCACGTGCAGGTTTCTTTGACGAATAAACATCTAGTCTCATTCAAATGGACTTACCGGCAGCCTCTTCTCTCAGGGCTGCTTTCCTTCTAGGAGTCTCTCATGGCCGTTAAACTTATTTGTGCATCGCACAGTCCTTTAATGGAATTTGCTTCGCCTCAAGATCAATCAAAAGAGCAAAAAGTTCATGCTGCTTTTGAAAAACTCTCTGCTGAAGTAAAAGCTTACGACCCAACCCTGATCATCACTTTTGGTCCTGACCATTTTAATGGTTTCTTCTATGACCTGATGCCAAGTTTCTGCGTGGGTATTCGTGCCAAAGCCGCAGGTGACTGGGATTATGGCAAGGACAATGACCATATTGATGTACCTGAAGACAAGGCATTAGATCTGGTTCGACGTGTACTGGATGAAGGCGTAGATGTTGCCTACTCATACCGTATGCAGGCTGACCATGGCGTGACTCAGCCCTTACATTTCCTGTGTGAAGGTAAACTTGATCGTTACCCAACGATTCCAATTTTTATTAATGGCGCTGCTGCACCGATGCCAACCACCAAGCGTACCATCGCTTTGGGCCGTGCTGTGGGTCAATACATCAAATCTTTAAATCTTGAAAATGAGCGTGTGCTTGTTTTAGGTACCGGTGGTCTGTCACATGATCCACCTACACCACAAATGGGTGCAGTACCACCAGAAGTAGAAGAGTTCCTGATTGCAGGCCGTTATCCAACACCTGAAGCACGTCATGCACGTCAATCCAAGATTATTGCAGTGGGTCAAAAGCTGGCAGCAGGGGATACGTCAGTTGCCGTGCCTTTGAATGCTGAATGGGATATTGCCCTGCTAGAAACCTTCAAGCATGCTGATTTTGCAACATTAGAAGCGATGACTGAAGCTGAAATCCGCCATGATGGTGGTCGTGGTGGTCAGGAAGTCCGTTCTTGGATGGCTGCCTTCGCTGCCTTAAGCGAAATGGGTGAGTATGAAATGACCACACATTGCTATGAAGACATCAGCGAATGGATTGCCGGCTTCGGTATCGTATCTGCAGAGTTAAAAGGTTAAGAAAATGAGCAACGTAAACAACATCGTGATCGTGGGTGCTGGCCAGGCAGGTGCGAGCGCAATTTTAGAACTTCGTGGCAACAAGTATGAAGGCAAAATTACCTTAATTGGTGATGAAAGCCATCTTCCTTATGAGCGTCCACCGTTGTCTAAAGATGTGATTCTAAAACCTGAAGAAACCAAGATCGAAATCCTGTCGGAACAGAAACTGGCAGATTTAGGCGTAGAAACGATTCGCGGCAATGGCGTAGCGAAAATTAATGCCGAAGCGAAAACGGTTGAACTCCTGAACGGTGATGTTGTTGCTTACGACAAGCTCTTGCTTGCAACAGGTGGTGCCGCGCGCCGTTTGCCTAATTTCGATGCTTTGGGCAAACACGTCTATACCCTGCGTAACTTGGAAGATTCACAGGCACTGGTGCCTGTACTTCAAGCCGGTCGCCGTATCATCCTGATCGGTGGTGGCGTGATTGGTCTTGAGTTGGCATCATCTGCACGTTACAAAGACTGTCAGGTGACTGTGATCGAAATGGGTCCGATGGTTATGGGTCGTTGTTCACCACAAATCCTGAGCGAATTCCTGCTAGAGCAGCATCGTCAAAACCAGGTCGATGTGCGTCTTGAAACCAAGATTACAGATTGCCGTTTAGATGGTGAAGAAGTCGTGGTAACGCTGGAAGGCGGTGAAGAACTGCGTGCTGATGCTGTAGTTTACGGAATCGGAATCGTGCCAAATGCACAGCTTGCGCTAGATGTAGGTCTGGATGTTGATGTTGCGATCAAAGTGAATGAACACTGCCAAACCTCGAATGCTGATATTTATGCAGCGGGCGATGTTGCGACCCAGTTACGTGACTGTGGCAATCACCGCCGTGTGGAAACCTGGGAAAATGCCAACCTTCAGGCAGGCATCTTCGCGCGTCACGTGATGGGTGTGGAACATCCGAAAGCCAATCCGGCCTGGTTCTGGACGGATCAGCTGAATATCAACTTCCAGTTTGTCGGCGATATGGCCGCAGCTGAATGGCATATCCGTGGTGAAATGGATGCAGCCAAAGGTGCAGACAATTCATTCGTGATGTACGGTGTGACTGATGGTCAGATCGTTGGCGGGATTACCGTGAATGCAGCCAAAGAAATGCGTCATTTGAAAAAAATGATCAGCAAAAATACGGCGTTTGATGTTGAAAAACATTTAGATATCGCGCAAGACTTACGCAAAATTGCTTAAGTCGTATTGAGATATCTTGGGACAGACCTATGTTTTGCATAGGTCTGTTTTTTATGCACGAAACTTGATGAATTTATCAAAAATTAAAACTTCATCTCAGCATGAATTCGCTATACGCTATTTTTGAAGTTGCTGATCCAGAACTTCTTGGCCTCGTTTAGGAGACTTATGAGTTCTTCATCTTCATTGCCGGTCACGGCAAGTATTTACGCTTTATTGGTGCTGATCTGGGCGGCAACGCCACTGGCGATTGTCTGGAGCGTGGCCGAGATTCACCCGATGTGGGTGCTGATCATTCGCTATTTTGGTGCCTCGATTATTGCGTTGTTCCTGCTGAAGATCATGCGCGACCCGCTGCCTTTTGACCGCACTTCAATGAAAAGTTATCTGGCAGGCAGTTTGAATTTAATCGGTGCGCAGCTGTTTATTTATCTGGCGGCCAATTATCTGACCTCAGGTTTGATGGCGCTAATTTTTGGTTTTTCACCGCTGATCGCCGGTTTAATCGGTCATGTGATTTTAAAAACCCATAAACTGATCTGGCTGCAATGGCTCGGCATGGCAGTGGCCGTCGCCGGTTTATGTTTTGTTTTTGCCGACTCGGCAGACAGCAAGATTAATCCTTGGGGTGTGGTACTGATGCTGATCAGTATGGTGTCTTATATCAGCTCAATCTTCTGGGTTAAACAGATTAGTGCACCCTTGAGTCCGATGTCGCAAGCGACGGGGTCATTGCTGGTCTCCGCGGCTGGTTCAGTCATTTTAGTGCCGTTTATCTGGCAACATATGCCGACTCAGTTGCCTAGCACACAGGCAATGATCGGTTTTGTATTTACCATGATCATGTCTTCGATTGTGGCAATGCTGTGTTATTTCTGGCTGATTCGCCGTCTAAATGCTTCGACCGTTTCATTGAGTAATGTGATGACGCCGGTGATCGCTCTGGTATTGGGAGCAACCTTAAATCATGAAATTATCAGCAGTCATGCTTTTGCGGGAATTGCTGTGGTGATGTTCGGGATCATCATGTATTTCTGGAAAGAGTGGCGCGAGCAGTATTTTTCCAAGCATTAAAACTGTAAAAACCAAAAGGGCGAAAGCCCTTTTATTATTTTAGTGGAGAGTAAAGTGATTCAACAACGTGAGAGATCACGACTAAGCAACAATTTGTAAAACAACTTTCAAAAATAAATGATTAAGATTTTGATACATAAATCATTCAAGCTTGCACAAGCTTATTTAGGACAGTGTCAGGATGTCTGAATCCAATAAAATCGTAGTTTATGCAGCCCTGTTTGGTAATCTGGCGATTGCGCTGGTGAAATTTGTTGCGTCCTATATAACCAATAGTTCTGCCATGTTCAGTGAGGCAATTCATTCCGTAGTAGATACCTTGAATGAAATTTTACTGTTATATGGCATGAAAAAATCAGAAAAACCGGCAAATGCCAAACATCCTTTTGGTTATGGGCGTGAACTGTATTTTTGGGCCTTTATTGTGGCACTGATGGTTTTTGCCCTAGGTGCGATTGTGTCCATCTATCAAGGGATACAGCATATTCTTCAGCCTGAAGTCATGCAGGATCCATTGATCAATTATATTGTGCTGGGTCTGGCGATTCTTTTTGAAGGATTTTCATGGTCAGTGGCTTTAAAAACCTTTCGTAAACAAAAGGGAAATCTGGGATATTTTGAAGCCTTTCGACACAGTAAAGATCCAACGACCTTTACCGTGTTATTTGAAGATACTGCCGCCCTGGTCGGCTTGGTGATTGCTCTGGTCGGTATCTTTCTGGCGCATCAACTGAATATTCCTGAATTGGACGGTGCCGCATCGATTTTAATTGGTATTGTTCTGGCGGTTTCTGCCTGGTTTCTGGCACGTGAAACCAAAGGTTTGTTACTGGGTGAAACGGCAGATCCAAAACTGCGTGAAGATGTATTGAACATTGCTCAACAGGATGCGGCAGTTTTTAGTGCTAATGGGGTATTGACTGAGCAGATGGGTGCTCAGCAAGTCATTGCATCATTGAGTCTGGAATTTAAAGATGATTTAACTTCTGATGAAATTGAAGCCTGTGTCAACCGGATCGAAGCGCAGATTAAACAGCTGCACCCGGAAATTATTGCTTTATTTGTGAAACCCCAAACCAAGGCCGTATGGCTGGAACGAACTCAAGGTCGTGTATAAAGATCTAAAAAACGCTTGAGGTTGGTATTTTGATCTCAACTTGCCTTTCTCGCACAATTGATGTGATGATACTGAGGTATGGCGAATTTCATCATAAAATCATCAATGGGCAGACATGCTTTTGTCAGCATGGGCTTATAAATATTGAGTATCATTTTGTATTTTTAGACAGAAGGGCGCGAGCGATATTTTTCTAGATAATCCAAGGCTTCAGCCAGCCATAAGGTCGATGAAATGCCATTTTTTTGCTAAAAATAACAAAAACATACATGATTTTCTGTGACGGATTTCATACTATGTTGTAGTGTGCCTGTTTTTAGTTTGTATGCTCATTAAAAGATGCACCGCTTGACCATTTCAAGAGGTTGTTGTCTTGCATATAGCGAATAATAAATAGTGGATGTTTATGCAAGATCTTCTCAAAACTAAAAAATTCCAGTTAATCACGGAATCCAGTTGGAAACATCTCTGGTCTAAGCCAGTGTTTGAGTATCTGCATTCAGATCATTTCGACGGAAAACAGTTTCGTAATCTTGAGCATGCTTCTCTATCGCGCGGTCGCTTTGATTTATACAAATGGCTCATTACCCGAAAATCCAAGACCTGGAATGTCAATCTTGACGAAGAGCGTGCCGAGTTTTTTTCTCGTCCGCGCGCATTGCCACAGCAGCGTCCAGATGCAGCTCTGGATGACTGGCAAGTCTGGTTTATTGGTCACGCCACCACATTAATTCAGATCGGCCCCTATAACTTCCTGACTGATCCGGTTTGGGCTGAATATGCCAGTCCATCGGCTTCCACAGGGCCGCAGCGGGTCATTCCGGCTGGCATTGCTCTGGATGAGTTACCCCAGATTGATGCTGTACTACTTAGCCATAACCATTATGATCATATGGATCTGGCCAGTCTGGAATGGCTGTACAACACTTTTGAGATGCCTATTTATACCGGTCTGGGTAATGCCTGGTATTTGCCAGAACATTATACCGTGCATGAAATGGACTGGTGGGAAAGTGCCTTTTTTGAAGAGATCCGGATTGTCTATACGCCGGCTCAACATGCCTCAGGGCGCGGCATGCGCGATCAGAACTGTGCACTTTGGGGAGGATTTTCTTTATTACATGGCAAGGAACATTGTTTTTTTGCCGGAGATAGTGGCTACGCCTCACATTTTAAAGAAATTCGTAAACGTCTGGGTGCACCGCGAATTGCCTTACTCCCGATAGGAGCGTATGAACCGCGTGAACTGATGCGCGCGATCCATATGAATCCGGAAGATGCCTTTCATGCCCATCATGACTTGCAGGCCAAATGTTCACTGGCGATTCATTACCGTACTTTTCAGCTCACAGATGAAGACCGGGATGCACCGGAACATGAGTTGCATGAGATCATCAAGCATTCTTCCAAATTGATTAATCCGTTTTACTGCATACGGGAAGGCAAACGGATTATTGTTTAAGTACTTCCTGTTGTTCCTCTTGGATGAGTTGAATGGCCACTACAGAAAGCATCAGCATGGCGGTATTCATTACCACAGGATTGAATGCTGCAGTAAGTTGCAACGGGGCTGTGAATGCAATCAGCAGTAGTAATCCAGCAAGTCCGATAATATTCAACCTATGCAAGAGTATGGACCGGTTCCATTTCAGAAAGCATAAGCCAAATAGCATTTCACATCCTCCGGAAAGTCCAACCAAGACTTTGGCCAGTGCCAGCTCAAAACCCATATTTTGCCAAATGCTAATTTCAGCGGGTGATTGGAACAGAATTTTTGGAATGAGTCCCTGATAGAGCCATAGTATGACCAAAGTCAGCTGGATAGTACGCAGTGATTGTAGGAATACAGGTTTAGGATTCACGGACAGCTTCTTCCAGAAAATGGCGTTTATTTTCGCTGGATGGAATCAGGCAATACTCGGTTTTACCAAATAGCTTGTAACGATTTAAAGCGACCACACGATACAGAAAATCTCGGATAAAACGTGGAACAAAATAACCTGCGCTCATTAAATTAAAGGGAAAACCAAGATGCTGCAGCGCCTTCAGTAATGCAGTCGATTCCGTATAGAGTGTGCCATCTTGAATGACGAGCATCGTGGTGTAATGTTCGGTTGGCATCTGATAATGTTCGAGCAGTGCCGTACCTAAAGGCGATTGGGCGGAAACCAGTTTAAACTGTATCTTCTTATCGTATTGAATCAGAAACCGTGCCCAGCCATTGCAGATCACGCAAACAGCATCAAATAAAACGATGTCGTGTTGTTGAATGATGTCTTCAATATTCGCATGCATTGTTGTATTTCTTTTTGTGCTGACTTGCTTCTATAGTGCTTGATGCTGCAATAAAAAACCACCCGAAGGTGGTTTTTATACGTGTCTAAACTGGCTTAGAGAAAGCTAGGCAAACCTTTGGCTGGATCGGTTTCACGTGCTGCTTGGGCATCTGCTACGGTCATGCCGAGTGCTTGTGCTACGCCTTCGCCGTAGGCTGGATCACAGTGATAACAGTTGCGGATGTGACGGTATTTGATGAAATCTAGTGCATCCCCCATCGCTCCGGCCGTGTTATTAAACAGAGCCTGTTTCTGCTGGTCATTCATCAGGTTGAACAGGGCACGGGGTTGGCTGAAGTAATCATTGTCATCTTCACGGAAATCCCAGAAATCGGCATCACCGGTGATTTTCAGTGGCGGTTCTCTGAATTCCGGTTGTTCCTGCCACTGGCTGAAACTGTTCGGCTCGTAATGTGGCAATGAACCATAGTTGCCATCCATGCGGCCTTGACCATCACGGCGGTTCGAATGTACAGGACAACGTGCAGCATTGACCGGAACCTGTGAATGATTTACTCCTACACGGTAACGCGCTGCGTCGGCATAGTTCACTAAACGTGCCTGTAACATACGGTCCGGTGAGTAGCTGATGCCCGGTACAAGATTACTTGGTGCAAAGGCTGCCTGTTCTACATCCTGGAAATAGTTTTCCGGATTGCGGTTCAGTTCGAATTCACCGACTTCAATCAGTGGATAATCGCCCTTTGGCCAGACTTTGGTCAGGTCAAATGGATGATAAGGCACTGTTTCGGCTTCCAGTTCCGGCATGATCTGAACGTACATTTTCCATTTTGGATAGTCACCACGTTCGATGGCATCAAACAGGTCGGTCTGGCTGCTTTCACGGTCTTTGGCGATCAAGTCTGCAGCTTCAGCATCGGTCAGGTTCTGGATGCCTTGCTGGGTACGCATATGGAATTTTACCCAGAAGCGTTCATTTTTGGCATTGATAAAACTGAAGGTGTGACTGCCAAAACCATGCATATGACGGTAACCGGTCGGAATCCCGCGGTCGGACATGACAATGGTCACTTGATGCAAAGCTTCAGGCAACAGTGTCCAGAAATCCCAGTTATTGGTGGCGCTGCGCTTGTTGGTTTTCGGGTCACGTTTGACTGCTTTATTCAGGTCAGGGAACTTGCGGGCATCCCGCAGGAAAAATACCGGAGTATTGTTGCCGACCAGATCCCAGTTGCCTTCTTCAGTATAGAATTTTAAGGCAAAACCGCGAATATCACGTTCTGCATCGGCTGCGCCACGTTCACCTGCCACCGTTGAGAAACGCGCAAACATTTCGGTTTTTTTGCCGACTTCAGAGAAAATTTTAGCGCGGCTATATTGGGTAATATCATTGGTCACGGTAAAGGTACCAAAAGCACCTGAACCTTTGGCATGCATACGACGCTCTGGAATCACTTCGCGGACAAAGTTGGCCAGTTTTTCATTCAGCCATAAATCCTGGGCAAGTAAAGGTCCACGCGCCCCTGCCGTCATACTGTTCTGGTTGTCGACCACAGGGGCACCAGCTTCAGTGGTCAGGTGGGTGACAGGGCATTTTTTAAAATCTTGGCTCATCTTTCCTCTCCAAGTTTTGAATATCTTATGTCGTTTACCTAGTATTCATAAAATATTGAGATATATGCTAATCAGATCAGGTTTCGCTATATTTACAATATCTTTAAATAAAGGGTGTTACAGCACAAAACGGAATTCAGGGTATAATTGAGTGAGCTCACTCAAAAAATATTTTTAAATTTAATAAAGTTTAAAATGTTGAAAATTAAATGGTTACTCTTAAAAAGTAACGGGTTTTCCACTCTGTGACAATATCAAATTCTATATATTTTGAATAACTCGAATAATGAATGGGATTAAACGAAAATAACAATATCTAAGTCGATAATATGTTTTTATCAAAGGATAAAAATAATAAGTGAATAGTATTGTTTAAAATAAATTTTATAACTGATTTATTTTAAACGTTTTTTTAATCGAGTTTTGTTGGGCTGAAGAAACCCATAAAAATAATGAATGAAATAAGGGTGTTTCCTGGCTATAACTCCCATTTTTGCATATAGAAAATCCTGGCTAAATGGGCTTTATTTTTGAAAAAGCATTGGCAAATATGCTTGAAAATTAGTCAGTCGGCCCTATAATTATCTCACTCCTTCCTCCAAATTATATAGAGAGCAAGATGGCCAAGAAAAAAACAGCCGAGCAGGTAGTGATCCACAATTTTGTGGCAAAACACATGCATGAAGTCAACAAAAGCCAGGTTTTTGTAGATCGAAAGAAAAATTCAAAACGTGGCTACAACAAGCACAGACAAGGGCGATATTCCATGGAAGATCGCCCTTTTTTAATGGCCGCTTAAGGTCTGTAAGGTGGCTGGGGACGACGTGGGGGCTGCTTAGGATTAGTTTTAACTGGAGAGAGCGGGGCGACAGGCCGGTTGTTACGAGTTTGCGAATATTGATTTGGATACCGGGATGATGTTGTCGATTCATCCGCGATTAAGTCATTAAAGAATTTATTGAGTTTGCTTTGCACTGGTGCTTTGTGGTGAGGGGAATGAGGCTGTGGTCTGGCCTGCTGAAAACTGGCAAATTGATCTTTTTGTTGGTGATAGAGTCTGGCAGCAATGACGGAGGGGTCATCTCTGCCTAAACGCCGCCGTTGCGATGCCGAAATTTCAATGCCCAATAATGGAGTCATTTTAGGCCGATCGGCATAGCTCATTGCTCGATTGCTGGCGGGGCGTATATAAGATGAACCGGAATTATGAGCTTCTTTGCGGGCAGCCAAGGCCGGTGCAAGAATGACCACATAGAACACCGCAACAATCATGAACAGGATGACCAGAAATTCCATAACCACCTCTACCACTGTCGAGGGACTGGAAAAAGTCCCGTATTAGGCACTCACCATACGTGATGCAGATTTCACCATATCCCCTAAACCATGGGTTCTGAAATAATATTCTAACCAGCTTTTTACCATGAGCGGATTGTCCATTTTTAACACATGTTGCAGCAAATCCTGTGCATCACTCATCGGAACATGACAAATGGTTTTACGTACCCGCAAAATATTACTGGAACTCATCGACAGGGTATTAAAGCCCATGGCCATGAGCAAAACTGCAGACAGCGGATCGCCCGCCATTTCACCGCAGATACTGACCGGTTTTTCATTACGATGACAGTCCTGCACCAGACGGGTCAGGGCACGCAGTACTGCAGGGTGTAAATGTGAATAGACATTGGCTACCCGTGGATTATTGCGATCCACAGCCAACAGATATTGGGTCAGATCGTTGGAGCCGACCGAGAAGAAATCCACCAGTTCGGAAAATTCATCAATCTGATGAAGCACACTCGGCACTTCCACCATGATGCCGAGTTTTGGTTTATTTACCTTGACCTGTTCTTCTTCTTGAATCGCCGCATGGTCACGTTCCAGCAGATAGAGCGCTTCCTCGACCTCGCTGACACTGGTCACCATCGGCAGCAGAATATGCAGGTTATTCAGTCCGATACTGGCTTTGAGCATGGCGCGAATCTGTGAAGAAAAAATTTCCGGATGATCCAGGGTAAAACGAATGCCACGCCAGCCGAGTGCCGAATTTTCTTCTTCAATCGAGAAATACGGCAGGTCTTTGTCTGCACCAATGTCCAGCGTTCGCATCACTACCGGTTTGTTGGCAAAATGACTGAGCTGCTGACGATAAATCGCACGCTGTTCTTCCTCGCCCGGGAAGCGGTCACGCAACATAAACGGAATTTCAGAACGGTATAAACCGACACCTTTGGCACCGCGCTGTACGCCACGCACCACATCAATCATCAGGCCGGTGTTGACGTAGAGTTTGACCGCCACGCCATCCGGGGTAATCGCATCTTTGGTTTCGTATTGACGCAGATCTTTGGCAATCTGTTCTTCTTCTTTTTGAATTTCTTTATAGCGACTGCGCAGGCGACGTGGCGGATTAATAAAGACCCGACCCTGATGCGCATCGACAATCATCTCCACATCATCGAGGGTATTGATTGGCAGTTCGGTTACACCGACTACGGTGGGAATGCCAAGGGCACGCGCCACGATCACCATATGCGAGTTCATGGCGCCTTCGGTAGTGACAATCGCGGCAATTTTATCCACGGGCAGTTCAACCAGTGCAGCCGTCGATATTTCCTCACCAATCAGAATACTTTCATCGGTCAATTCACGGTGACTGGCATCGGCTTCCTGTAAACGTGCCAGAATGCGGCGACCCAGATCTTTTAAGTCCGCCACTCGCTCACGTAAATAATCATCTTCCATCTGGGAAAATTGTGCCACATGATTGTCAATGACAATTCGCACGGCGCCTTGTGCCCAGTGACCTTCACGAATAAAGGCCTTGATTTCTGAAGGCAGGGCATTTTCATCCAGCATACGCAAGAACACGCTAAATAGTGCGCGTTCCTCGGCCATCAACGCATCCTGCATTTTGTCATCTAGCGACTGAATTTCTTCGCGGACTGAATTCAGGGCGTTATCTAAGAGCTCCAGTTCTTCGCTGATGTCATCCGCTTCACGATCAGGGACTGCGGCAAGATCTGCTGGCGGATAGAGAATCACTGCACGACCTAAGGCAATGCCACCGGAGCCAGAAACTCCCTGAAAGGTTTTATAGGCGGGCAGGTTGCTCGGCTTACGGAATACATCGATATTGCCAACGGCATGGGCATGGGCGATGACGCCAGAAAGCTGCGCGCAGAGTGTGACCAGAAAGGATTCAGCAGCTTCAGAAAAGTCCTGTGATTCTTTATTCTGAACCACCAGTACACCCATGACCTTACGGCGGTACATCACCGGCACACCGAGGAAGGAGTTATAAATTTCCTCACCGGTTTCAGGTAAAAACAGGAAGCGCTCATGTTTAGGGGCATTGTCCAGATTGACAATTTCTTCACGTTGTCCAACCAGGCCCACCAGACCCTCACCGGTCTGCAAAGACACATGGCCGACAGATTCTGCATTCAGGCCTTTAGACGCCATGAGCAGATAACGCTGATTGCGTTCGTCGAGGAGATAGATCGAGCAGACATCAACCTGCATGGCCTCGGCCACATGTTTGACCATGATGTCGAGCGATTCATGCAAACTGGTGGACGCATTGATCTCCTGAACAATACGTCTCAAGGTGTCCAGTTGCATATTCGACATAAGGTCTGCTCCGTCTATTCAGAATTTCAGTGATTAAGTTTATTTATAACAATAGCCGCGTAAAAAATCTGCATTATTTATGCGATTTTTTAAGGTTTTTGCTGGGGCAGTTGCTGACACAACTCCACCAGGGCTTTGCGGTAAACATCACGTTTGAAATTCACGACTTGACCGAGTGGGTACCAGTAACTGACCCATTGCCATTGATCAAATTCGGGCGGATCAGACAGATTCAACTGAATATGCTGAACGGGGGCCGTGAGTTTGAGTAAAAACCACTTTTGTTTTTGACCGATACAGACCGGATCAGAGTCCGTACGAATGTATCGATGCGGCAAACGATAGCGCAACCAGCCTTTGGTTTGCGCGACTATCTGGACGTGTTCGGGCAATAAGCCAACTTCTTCTCTCAGCTCACGATAGAGTGCCTGCTCAGGGGTTTCTCCATATTGGATCCCGCCTTGTGGAAATTGCCATGCATTATGACCAATGCGTTTTGCCCATAAAACCTGTCCAGCATCGTTTGCCAAAATGATCCCGACATTCGGTCGGAAACCTTCAGAGTCGATCATTTGGCTACCTAAAAATTGTTTAATTTATGCCTTTGCCATCGGGGAGCATTATTTCGTTATCCAACTCGAAAAAAGCAAAGTTTAAAAATGTTAAAATTGCTATGATCTTAACGAATTTCTATCGACTAGCGGAGATAGATTTACAATTTTTTTCTTAAATTTCAGTTTTAACGAGTATTTTCATGAAATTGGCGCTATTTGATCTCGATCACACCTTGTTAAACACGGATTCGGATCATTCCTGGGGGGAGTTTTTGGTCAGTGAGGGCCTGGTCGATCCAGTTCAGCATCGCGCCATGAACGACAAGTTCTATGACGATTATAAAAAAGGCCAGTTAGATCCCTATGCCTATAATGAATTTGTGTTCCAGTTTCTGACCAAACATGACAATGATTATTTGACTGAATTACATCAACTGTTCATGCAAAAAGTCATTCGTCCACAAATGCGTCCTGAAGGTTTTAAAGCCATTGAGCGCCACCGTGAAGCAGGGCATGCCTTAGTGGGGATTACCGCGACTTCAGACTTTATTACCGCACCCATTTTTCGTGAATTCGGAATTACTGAAATTATTGCCACCAATGCTGAAGTCATTGATGGGAAATATACTGGTAAAGTCATCAATACCGCATGCTATCAACAAGGCAAGCTGGTGCGTCTGGAACAATGGCTGGAAGGCCGTGACGTAACCGAGTCTTGGGCCTATTCAGATTCTATTAATGACCGTTTCTTGCTGGAATATGCGGATCATGCCATTGCAGTTAATCCGGATGATCGCTTGGAAACTCTAGCCCAAGAACAGGGCTGGGAAATACAGGACTGGTCGATCTAACGAGTCCAGCTTTATTCATGTGATTTATTTAGCACAACTTCGGTTGTGCTTTTTATTTGCCTCATTTGAATATTAATGTTTTTTCACAGTCCAGCTGAATCAGACATGCTATGCTCGAAAAACAGGACATGATAACAATAGTAGATTCTGAGGTATGAGATATGACTCACGTTCGACCGCGTATGACACATCTGTTCCAACAGCTTGGCTTGGATGCCAGTGCAGAAGGTATTGAAACATTTATTCACGAGCATCAATTACATAAAGATCTGACTTTACTGGATGCGCCGTATTGGTCAGAGGCACAACGTCAATTTTTAAGCGAGAAAATAGCCTCTGATGGCGAATGGGCGATTGTGGTAGATCAACTCAATGAATCCTTACATGAAAATTCAACCAGTGAAGGATGATTAAAAAGCCAATCGTATGATTGGCTTTTTTTAGGCCATCACCTTACCTTTAGCGAACCCGTTTCCAGATCGTGACTTGTGACAGGGTATGTTGATACTTTCTGGCTGTTTCTCGAATCACAAAAGGCACATCTTGGGGTTCGGCCACCAATTCAAAGTGCTGGGTTAAGATATTGCTTATACCAGCCAAAGTCGTGATCTTTTCCCCATCCTGCTGAAAACCGCCCAGCCATTCGCTACGCGCCGTATGTTCTTCTAGCCAGGTATAAGGCGAACTCAGCATTAAAATTCCACCTATATTGATACGTTTATGAATCTGCAATAAAAAGTCTTTCGGATGATGCAACCGGTCAATCAGATTCGCTGCCAGAATAAAATCATAGCCACTAAAATGTGCTTTCAGGTTGCAGGCATCAGCCTGAAAAAATTCCGTTTTAGATGCAAGCTGATCCAAAGCGACATCTTCAAGTGAACAGCTTTTTTCTTCGCTTAATTCACCTTCTAGTGGCAGTTGATAACGTACCCTGTGGCCTTGGGCCAAATAAACTGCCTGTTGGATAAAGCGTGCTGAGAAGTCCAGACCGGTTACCTGATCAAAAGAGCGTGCCAGTTCAAAGCTGGCGCGGCCGGTAGCACAGCCAATATCTAAGGCACGATGGCACGGCGTTTGCTGAAAATAGGGTTGTGCCAGATCGACCAGTGTTTTGGCAAAATTAGCGATACCAAAATATTCGATACCATACTGGAATTCCAGATATTGGGAGACCAGCTGGTCGCTTTCATAATGCGAAGGGAAATGTTGCAATGCTTGATCAGAAGCGACGTAGCGAAAACCAGCGTGCTGAAAGAAATGCCGTCTGAAGGCGTAGCGGGAACTATATAAAGCTTCATTGCCCGCCGAAATCCAGGAGCCACCTTTCATCAGGTTATGGCGACCGTCAAAGGTCGGTGTACTGAAATCATCATAAAATGGATGCACCTGAAAACCCTGAAATGGATAGATCGGGGTTTCAGTCCACTGCCAGACATTGCCTTGAATATCGTAAAAATCACCCTGCTTGAAATGATCCACCGGACAGGAGCTGGTGCCGTATTTCAACTCGATATTGGCCTGTTCAGGACTTTGTAAATCTGGATCCAGGTCTGAAACGGCATACAGGCGATACCATTCATCTTCAGTCGGCAAGCGAATGGTTTTTCCCAGCAGTTGGGATTTCCACTGACAAAAGGCCTTGGCTTCATGATAATTCACTTCTACCGGCCAGTCCCAAGGCATCGGCACTTCTTCTAGCATCAATCGCAGTGACCAGCCTAATTCAGTTTTGCGCCAGAAACAGGGATGAGCAGCTTGTGAAAATTGCAGCCAGCCTAGACCTTCTTCACTCCAGTAGTGTTCGGTCTGATAGCCATCAGCTTCGACAAAGGCCAGAAATTCCTGATTCGATACCAGATATTTGGAGGCTGCAAAAGCTGCAACCTCGGCTTGATGCAGGCCGTATTCGTTGTCCCAGCCATAAAATGGATGGTTAAAATCTTTCTGCAAAAGCACCTTGCCGTCAGGTACCTCCAGCAAGTGGTTATCCGGAGCCATGCCGGTAATAATATTGGCACGCCATTGCGGATGCTGGCGTACATGTTCCAAAGCATGCTGGCGGATCAGCACAGAAGAGGTTTCCAGATGAATCCGTTCATGCTCAATGCCCATGATGATGGTCCACCAGGGGTTTTGCCAGTTTAAGGGCAGAGTCAGCGGAGCATGTTCAAGGATGTTCAGGATCAGGGCACGCACTTGATGCCTATAATCACGGACTTCCTGCACGGTAGGCCAGTCATAGTGCACTTCATCCAGATCGTCCCAACTCATCTCGTCCACACCAATCGCGAAGATACTTTCAAAATGCGGATTCAGGCGTTCGCTAATTAGCTTGCTGAGCAGCAGTTTATTGACAAAAAAAGTGGCGGTATGCGCAAAATAAAAAATTAGCGGATGACGTAAAGTAATGGGCTTGATGAAAAAAGCATCTTCATGCTTGAGACATTCAAACAGTTGCTCATAGGTGTCAAAGGTATTCAGGAAATATTCGCGCAGGCCGTGTCGGGCAGTCTGTTCATCGGCAAAATCAAGTGCCGGCGTGGGCAGCAGCATCGGTTTGGCCGAAAGCCATAGGCTGCTTGTATTGGTTTTATCTTGAGAGTGGGATTTTAGGGGAGAATCGAGCTGCATCCGTCAGGCTCCATCGAATAATTTTAAGCATTCCTTTGCATTGCAAAGAAATGGAATTGTCTTAAAAATACTCGAAAGATATCGCCAGATGGGGTGTATTTAAGTAACAAAATGCTGCACCGTTTTGGATACAGCATGTTCAGAAACAGCTTAAATAGACAGGGAGGCGCCTTGCATGAGCTGAACTAAAGCCTGTGCTGCTTTGGACTGTGTTCGACCAGGATGCCAGACCATGCCCAAGCGACGATTCATTTCCAGATTGATATCCAGCTGGTGCAAGTCATGATTGACCAGAGTCTTTGGCAGCACAGACCAGCCTAAGCCAATCGATACCAGCATCCGGATCGATTCCAGCGGATTGTTACTCATGCTGACTTTCGGTTTAATACCCTGTTTTTCAAACTCAGCCAAGGTGATCTGCGAGGTATAGGTCTGTGATGAGGGCAATAGACTCGGGTAGTCGAGCAAATCTTCCAGACACAGATTTTTTTGCTGCGTCAGCGGATGAAACGGTGCCACCACAAAGACCAGAGGATCATTCCAGATAGTCACGTAATTTAGACGCGCATCACCACGGGGCGGCAAGGTTAAAAATGCTAGCTCCAGATCGCCGGCAATCACCTGTTCATGTGCTTGCTCGGAATCAACAAAATGCACATCCAGGGTCACGTCCGGATATTCCTGGACATAACGGCGCAAATGACTCGGCAGATGATGCAGGCCAATATGATGACTGGTACCAATTTTCAGTTTGCCCTGTACCTGACCCTGTTCATGGCTCAAAGTATAATGAATATCCCCGAGTTCATTCAGCCAGTTTTTCACTTTAGGCAACAGGGAGTGCGCCGCATGGGTGGCCTGTACGCCACGTCCGGCAGATTCAAACAGCTTGACCCCAAAGTATTCTTCGAGACTATGAATACGTTTGGTAACAGCAGGCTGGGTAATGAAGAGCTGATCTGCGGCCAGAGAAATCGAACCGGTTTCCATGACTTTCACGAAGGCTTCAAAGGCTGCGAGATTCATCTTAATCACCTATAAAGAATTTTTATGTGTAAATCTATTATTGTTATATTTTAAGAATAAATCAAAGTAAAATTAGCTCATTGATGTTGCAGTGTTGAATTACTATATATTTTCAAAGCTTTGGCATTTTAAAAACTAAAAAAGACCACCTATGCAGGCAGTCTTTCATCAGGAACCTCGACAGAAGATTCTTAGACGGTAATGTCCTCATTCTGCTGTTGATTATTACCCTCCCAGATTTTTTCATGAAAGAAGAAAGCCACTGCTTGTACCGTTGGCTCTAATAAACTTAAGGCAATGGCCATCGTCAAACTGCCGGTTACCAAGTATCCCACAATCATCGCCACAGTAATGTGCATAATGTAGTAGCTGAAGGTCTTTTTGAACATGCGTTGGTTGTTGTCTACAAAGCGTTGAATATGTGCCATGTCGAAGTTCCTCAAAATCATCATCTCTGCCGATGAAGAAATAATAATAATTCTCATTTAATTTGTAAAAACGAATATTTTTTATAAATTAATCGGAAAACTAGATTTATAAAAATAAAACTAAAGCATGATTTGATTCAGCTTTTAAAAGATTCCAAAAAGTTTTTTAACTGATAAAAATGATAAATTAGATTTATGTGATTGCAGCGATATAATCAAAATCAGAGAAAGAATTTACCCAGTCCAGTGGAGTACATCGACATGGCAGGCGCAACCCAAACAGCAAAAACATTATATGATAAATTGTGGGACGACCATTTAGTAACGCAACGTGATGATGGTTCTGCCTTACTGTACATCGATCGTCACTTATTACATGAAGTGACTTCTCCACAGGCCTTTGAAGGTTTGCAATTGGCCGGGCGCAAGCCATGGCGTTTAAGCGCGAATATTGCCACACCGGATCATAACGTACCGACCTCGAAAAAAGAGCGTGAACAGGGTGTTGCCGGAATTGAAGATGAAACCTCGCGCATCCAGGTACAAACTTTGGATGATAACTGCAAGACCTTTAATATTGTTGAATTTGATATTAATGATATCCGTCAGGGCATCGCGCATGTGGTCGGGCCGGAGCAAGGCTTGACCTTGCCGGGCATGACTGTGGTCTGTGGTGATTCGCATACAGCAACCCATGGTGCTTTTGGCTGCTTGGCGCACGGTATCGGTACATCAGAAGTTGAACATGTATTGGCGACCCAATGTCTGGTTCAAAAGAAGATGAGAAACATGTTAGTGCGCGTTGACGGCAAATTAGGTCAAGGTGTGACACCAAAAGATGTAGTCTTGGCGATTATTGGCAAGATTGGTACCGCAGGTGGTACAGGCCACGCGATTGAATTTGGTGGGCAGGTGTTCCGTGACATGTCAATCGAAGGTCGTATGACCGTGTGTAATATGGCGATTGAAGCCGGTGCACGCGTGGGTATGGTCGCTGTCGATGACAAGACTATTGAATATGTTAAAGGCCGTCCTTATGCGCCGACTGCAGAACAGTGGGATCAAGCGGTTACATATTGGAATACCTTACATTCGGATGAAGATGCACATTTTGATACAGTAGTCGTGTTGCAAGGTGAAGAGATCGAGCCGCAAGTGTCTTGGGGGACCTCTCCTGAGATGGTTATTCCAGTGTCTCAGGCAGTACCGACTTTGGAACAAGCCAAAGACGAGGTACAACGCAATGACTGGAACCGTGCTTATCAATATATGGGCTTAAATGCCGGTCAGGCCTTGGCTGAGATTCAGCTGGATCGCGTATTTATCGGTTCATGTACCAATTCGCGTATTGAAGATATTCGTGCTGCAGCCGAAGTGATCAAAGGTCGTAAAGTTGCCGCCTCAATTAAACAGGCGATGGTAGTTCCAGGTTCTGGTCTGGTCAAAGCTCAGGCAGAAGCGGAAGGCTTGGACAAGGTATTTGTCGAAGCGGGCTTCGAATGGCGTGAACCAGGCTGTTCAATGTGCTTGGCCATGAATGCCGACAAATTACAGCCGGGCGAGCATTGTGCCTCGACCTCGAACCGTAACTTTGAAGGTCGTCAGGGCAATGGCGGTCGTACCCATCTGGTGAGTCCAGCCATGGCAGCTGCTGCTGCGATAGCCGGTCACTTTGTTGATGTTCGTTCATTCTAGTTTAAGCCCTCATCCTGACCTTCTCCATGAGCCAAATGGCGCAAGAGAAGGGGTTCCCTCTCCTGAGTGAGTTTTAAGCACTGCTTTAAAACGAAGCGCAAGTGAGGGCTAGGGAGAGGTTACGGATTCATTGGGAAATAAATATGAAAGCTTATACCGTTGAACAAGGTATCGTTGCACCTTTAGACCGTGCCAATGTCGATACCGATTTAATTATTCCAAAACAGTTTTTGAAATCGATCAAACGTACCGGTTTCGGTGACAATTTATTTGATGAATTGCGTTACTTGGATGAAGGTTATCCAGGTCAGGACAATTCAGTTCGTCCGATCAATCCGGACTTTGTCTTGAACCAGCCACGTTATCAGGGTGCGTCTATTTTAATTTCACGTGCCAACTTTGGATGTGGTTCTAGCCGTGAACATGCGCCGTGGGCTTTGAGTGAATACGGTTTCCGTACTGTTATTGCGCCAAGCTTTGCCGATATTTTCTTTAATAACTGTTTTAAAAACGGTATGTTGCCCGTGATTTTGGCTGAAGATATTGTTGAGCAGTTATTTAAGGAATGTGCGGCAGATGAAGGTTATCAATTAACCATTGACTTGCAGGCACAAGAAGTTCGCACCCCTGCAGGTGAAAGCTTTAAGTTTGAAGTTGATCCATTTCGCAAGCATTGCCTGTTAAATGGTCTGGATGATATTGGCTTAACTTTGCAGGTGGCGGATGATATTCGTGCCTATGAAGAAAAAACCAAACAATCGCGTCCTTGGGTATTTGCCGAAATTCATGGATAAATCAGTAAAAATTGTCATGGCATCACTGCGATGCCCTTGCTAATATCGGAAGATTATTGAGTTTTTTGATTGGGTAAGACAGACATTATGGCGAATTATTGGAAACAGTGGCTTGCTTTAAGTTCAGTATCGGTGCTGTTGACTGCATGTCAAAGCATCGACACGATGAAACTCAAACATGCCAAAGAAAATACTGAGAGCAAAAGCAATGCCCTGATCTACTGTACAGGGACGCCAGATTGTCAGTTCGAACGCTTCAATCAGACCATTATTGTCAACGCCGACAATGGCCGCATCAGTGATGAGGCGCTGAAGCAGAAACTGGTGCGCTTGCAGGCCAAAAATTTAAATCAGGCCAATTCGATTTATTTATCTGTGCCGGCAGGACAGCATGAACTGGTCGTGCGTTTTTATCCGATCAGTAAGGATAAAGCGGAAACTTTACATGTATTCCATCGTTTTCAGGCCAATAACCGCTATAGCTTAAAAATGTTTCGTGACCGTAGTGCGCGTAGCAGCAGTTTATTAAATTCTTCGGCGCCGGATCCGCTTTGCGTAGATCTGGTACAAGAGCAAAAAACCATTCGTCGTTTTTGCAAACCCTATAATGCAGTCACCGGGATTGCAGAGTTTGTAGAAAAGAAAATTTAACCTCTGTCAGGTCTGAATCTGACGTTTTAAACGGAAAATCTCATGTCTAAACAAATTTTGATTTTAGCTGGTGACGGCATCGGCCCTGAAATTGTAAAAGCCGCAGAGCAAGTACTCACACGCGTAAATGAAAAATTTAATCTTGATTTGACATGGGAACAGGGCTTACTCGGTGGTGCAGCCATTGATGCTCATGGTTCACCGTATCCTGAAGTGACTTCTGAACAGGCCAAAAAAGCCGATGCGATTCTACTCGGTGCCGTGGGTGGTCCAAAATGGGATACGATTGAGCGTTCAATCCGTCCAGAACGTGGTTTATTGAAATTGCGTAGCGAACTGAACCTGTTTGCTAACTTGCGCCCAGCGATTCTTTATCCGCAACTGGCTGATGCTTCAAGCTTAAAACCTGAAATCGTGGCGGGTCTGGATATTCTGATTGTGCGTGAATTAACGGGTGGTATTTACTTCGGTCAGCCACGTGGTATCCGTGAACTGGAAAATGGTGAGAAGCAAGGCTACAACACCGACGTTTATTCAGAGTCTGAAATCAAGCGTATCGCCAAAGTCGCTTTTGAAATGGCCAACTTGCGCGGTGGTAAAGTGTGTTCAGTGGATAAAGCTAACGTGCTTGAAGTAACTGAGCTGTGGAAACAGACAGTGACTGCGCTGAAAGATGCCGAATATCCTGAAATTAATTTATCGCACATGTATGTCGACAATGCTGCGATGCAGCTGGTGCGTGCGCCAAAGCAGTTTGACGTGATTGTCACCTCGAATCTGTTCGGTGATATCCTGTCTGATGAAGCTGCGATGTTGACCGGTTCAATCGGCATGTTGCCATCGGCATCTCTGGATGAAAATGGCAAGGGCATGTATGAGCCTTGTCATGGTTCTGCACCAGATATCGCCGGTCAAAACCTGGCAAATCCATTAGCGACGATTCTTTCGGTGGCGATGATGTTGCGTTATACCTTCCGTGAAGAAGCGGCTGCTAAAGCGATTGAAGATGCAGTAGGTCAGGTCTTGGATCAAGGCTTGCGTACGGCAGATATCATGTCTGAAGGCATGCAAAAAGTCGGTACGGTTGAAATGGGTCAAGCAGTCGTTGCTGCATTGAACTAAGCCTGTTTTGATTCAAAAAAACGCAGCCTTGAGCTGCGTTTTTTTATAATAGAAATTTCAAAGCTTAAACCCCTTAACAGGTTCGGCCTGTGGTGCGTACCGCGGTGGCAATATTATCTTTGAGTAAGAAGGTGATTTTACATTGCAATTTGACGTCATAGCCGCCGGCAGGGCTTACTGACACTGGAATCGGTACAGTGCCTGTCCCTGTGGCAGGAAACTGCGCTACAGGCAAAGGAATGGTAATGGGGCGTTGTACCACATAGCTTAATTGTTTTGCGCTGCGTTCAGGCTCACTGATCTGCTGGTAACCTAAACGTTTTAGATCCAGAGTTTGATCGATCAGTTGGCTGCTCTGCCCAATGAACTGTTGTAAATAGGCATCACGCTGCGCAGTTGTTGATGAGGTGGTGCTGCATGCATTAAGCAAACTGAATGCTGTACAGCATACTAAAATCAGTGTGAACTTCATGAGCTGTCCTCACACCAAATAAAATGAGTGTAAGCGCATTCCATGCAAAAATACTGTTGTGATTTGATACACGGTAGAAGTTTAGCGTGGTGAGGTTGATCCCTGATTTAATCCGATACAGGCTTTGAACTCGATGAGTACAGCTCAGCAAGCTCTACCGGTAAAGCGAATCGCCTGAACAATTTCATCTTTCAAGTCAAACCAGATTTGGCATTTCATCTCAATGTTATAACCACCATTTGAGGGCATCGGCATTGGTGCGCCGATCGGAATGCTCTGACTAATATTCGGCGTTCCCATTGGAATATTCATATCCCGAAAAATAGTGTAGCTGAGAAATTCTGTGGTTTGAATCGGTTGCTGGGAGGTCTTGAATCCAATGGCACGAAGATCAAGCTGGCTACGAACCTGTGCGGCAGTTTGACCCACATAAGGTTGTAGAGACTGATGCAGATACTGATTGCCGCCCGTGGCGCAGGCAACGAGAAACAAGCTGGAAAGTAGGGATAAGCATTTCATATTCATTGTTTTTATACATGTTATTTTTAATTCAATGAATAGTCGTGAATTTATAAGGCTGTGTCAAATTATTTTATTGATTGATAAATAATTCAAGTAATAAAAAAGCCACTAAAAGTGGCTTTTGCTTGCGCTAAAACTTAGCGTGCACGATATGTGATACGACCTTTAGTCAAATCATAAGGTGTCATTTCAACCTTCACACTGTCGCCAGTTAAAATACGGATATAGTGTTTACGCATTTTACCAGAGATGTGGGCAATCACTTCGTGACCGTTCTCTAAACGTACACGGAACATAGTATTAGGAAGCGTCTCGGTGACAACGCCTTCGAACTCGATGAGTTCCTCTTTATTGGCCATAGCCTACCTGAATGAATAAATTGGAAAGGCGCAAATTATAGTCAATTTTTTTGCAAAATACAAGACGAAACGGGCGTTAGACTGATCATCTGCCAGTAAAATAGGCGAACTGTCACGATAATTTTTTTAACTAAAAAGACACCTGTTTCTGTTGTCAGTTTGGTCAATCACAGTTAATCTAAAATTAATCTTTTTAAGTATAAATGAAGTACATACAAGGAAGGCTTTTGAGTGAGTCAGCTAACGGATGCATCAGTCGTATTGCGTTTAGGCTATCAGGCGATTCGTCGTGCGGGGTTGCCAACAGAAGAACTTTTGACCAAAGCAGGAGTGGCTTTAAATCAGGTGGAAGCCAATGACCGTACCCCGCTGAGTGCCCAATATGCCTTTTGGGTGGCGGCAGAGGAAGTCAGCAAGGACCCAGACATTGGATTGCATCTGGGTGAGCACCTGCCACTTTATCGTGGTCAGGTCATTGAACACCTGTTTGTTTCATCTGAAAATTTTGGTGAGGGACTGAAACGTGCTTTGGCTTATCAGCGACTGATCAGCGATGCCTTTGCTGCCAAATTAGTGATTGAAGATGATCGCTGCTATTTAACCAATGGTGAACAGCCTTTTGCTGAGAGTCTGGTCAATCGTCATTTTACTGAATGTGCTATGTCAGGTGTACTGCGTTTCTTTAAATTTATTACCGAAGGGCGTTTTGAGCCGATTTATATCGATTTTAATTTTTATAAAGGGGCACCTGATGATGAATACTTCCGGGTTTATGAGTGTCCGGTCAGTCTAGGTCAGAAAGAAACTCGTTTGTATTTCGATCCGACTATCCTGGAATATCCGCTGTGGCAGGCTGAACCTGAGCTGTTGCAGCTGCATGAGCAACTGGCCATTGAAAAGCTACAGGAACTGGCAAGATATGATCTGGTCGGTGAAGTACGTCGTGCAATCGGCTCTACTTTGGAGAGTGGCGAAACCACGCTAGAAACTGTGGCAGCCCAGCTGAACATCACGCCACGCCGTTTGAGAACACAACTGAGTGAGGCACATACCAGCTTTCAGCAGATTCTCTCGGATTATCGCTGTCGTCTGGCCAAGCGTTTGCTGGCGAGTACCAATGAGAGCGTCGAGCGGATTGTCTATCTGACCGGTTTTTCCGAGCCAAGTACCTTCTATCGTGCCTTTAAACGCTGGACCAATGAAACGCCAGTGGAATATCGGAAGCGGAAGCAGCGTTAAAAATCCCTCCTAACCTCTCTTTAAAAAAGGGAGGAATTCCCCCATTGCTGTCCCACAATTTTTCACAAGAGGAAGCTCATTTGAGCTTCCTCTTGTTTTATGGGTATTTTATCGGGTGAAAATAAAGCTTTTAAAGTTCTTCTTTCAAACAA
>NZ_JBBCWZ010000033.1:0-32402 GCF_037145695.1 Acinetobacter sp. USHLN143 | reverse complement strand
TTGTTCTTCATAATCTCTTAATGATCTTCTTGCTAATTCGTCACCAGCAAGCTAGGTCGGCTATATTACTCTCTATCTCTAGAAAGTCAACCAGTAATGAAAACTATTTTTCAAACTTATCAAATAAAACCCAACTCAATTAAACTTAACTAAGCCACTGTTTTATCAGAAGTTTTAATCTTCATCACCGCCGATGGATGTGCATTCTACAGCATTTCAGAGCCCGTGCAACACCTTTTTCAAGAAAATCATTTTGTATGTATATTTTTTAAGCTTTTCGTGTGTTTTCATTCATTTTTTATACAAATTTGCTTAAATGATGTCTATTCGTGAATATAACGTTTATTATTTTTATACTAATAAGTAGTGCTACTTACACAGAAAAGGCCTCAGGTTACCTTATGCATCGTTCTATTTACTTATCTATATGCTTATTTTCTTTAGCTTCAAGCGCACATGTTTTCGCCGAGGCGGCCACCAGTGTGGAAAATCTGGAAAACGAGCCTGCAAAAACGCCGCTTAGAACAAAAATCTCGACCAAAGCGCAACAATTACAAACGCAACTGAAAGTTGATGCCAGTGCAGCACAGGCTGAAGAAGTTAAAGATCCTTTTCAACCGTTAAATAGAAAGATCTATCAGTTTAATGATGCGATTGACCGCACCGTGGTACGTCCCATAGCCGTACAATATGTGGAAAAAGTTCCTCAAGATGTTCGTGGCAGCTATACCCAGTTCCGCAGTAACCTAGGTGAACCTTGGAATGTGGTGAATCAGCTGATTCAAGGTCGTCCTGCCCGCGCTGCTAAATCCCTAGGTCGTTTTACCATTAACACCTTAACAACTTTAGGACTGGCTGATCCAGCGCGTCGCCTGGGCTTGAGTCATGAAGAGGAAAAATTTGGAATTACCTTAGGTTATTATGGCGTGCCTTCTGGCCCTTATATCATGTTGCCATTTTTAGGTCCAAGTTCTGTCCGTGGCGTAATCGGTACTGCTGTAGATAGTCAAGCTCGTCCACAAAAATACATTCTCGAAGATGAAGATGGACTTTACTGGACTGATCAGTTTTGGCGTGCCATCGATACCCGTTCAGAAATACTGGACGTTGAAGGAGTGCTGACTGGCGATCGCTATGCGCAGATTCGCGATATTTATTTACAACGTACCAATTATGCAATTGCAGAAAAGAAAGGTACAGAACAAGATACGCTTTTCCTAGAAGATGATTTTGAAGATGACAATTCTGATGATGCACCTTCTAGTGATAGCAACATTGAATCTTCAAACGAAGATCTTTAAGTTTAAGCTTCATGTATGATTGCTAGTGAAAATCTGTTCGCTAGCAATACTTTGCTTGTTATAGTACATCTTATAGCCAATCCTGGGATTGAATCACTTTTTTATGTATTTCATTCAACCGACTCGTGATATTCCTTACTTAGATCAAGTACTTGATACGCTTCCTCATGTTCAGATGATCTATCTGGATGATCATGAACTGTATGACTCTACGATTATTGCGATTGCAGATGTACATGATTATCTGAAATATAAGTGGAATCTGCCTACGATTGTACTGGCCTTAGAAAATGAAGGTACTGCTTTGGCTCAGGCCTGGGAACAAGGTGCTTTAGCCGGCTGGATCTGGAACAAGCTTCCCGAGAATCCAGATCTGGCATTACAAAAAATTGATGCACAATATAAGCGTAACCAGGATAGCCGTGACCTGCCTTCTGCTGCAGAACTACAAAAAAAATTGTTACCGAATCCGATTGAACTGACCAATTACGAGGTCGAAACCTATTTTCAGCCTTCAGCCTATCTTTCAGGGGATTGGTATGATTATTGGAAAATCAGCGACAAAGAAGTGATTTTCTATTTGGCCGATGTATCCGGACATGGCGTCACCAGTAGTTTGCTCACGTCCTGGATGGCAGCTTTCCATGGTCGCTCCAAGACGCCGCGCGAGCTGATCAAGAAGCTGAACGGTATGCTGATGCAGGAAAATATTGAAAAGCACATCACCATGATTGCCGGGATTCTTAATCTGGAAACCCATGTATTAAAATGGTCCAGCGCTGGACATTATCCTCCACCGATTATATTTGAACCCAATCAAGAACCTAAAATCCTCTCTTCCAGCAGTTTCCCTTTGGGCTTAACCGAAGATCTTGAAGTTGAGGAAAATGAATGGGTATTAAGTCGCAATGCGCGCTTTATTATCTGTTCGGATGGCGCACTGGAACCTTTTGATGGTGGTTTAAATGAACAATTCTCGCAATTATTACACCATTTGCAGAATCAATCTTTTCAGGCTCCGGAACATGTGGCTGACGATATCGCCTTTTTAAGCTTTATCCGCGTAAATTAGCAGTATATTTACAGGCTTTATAAGCACTTAATTTGATTACTACTTTCAGCCACTTGAGTATCAATACACCCTATGGGATAATTTAATATCCTTCTCTGCAAATGGCATTTATATGTCAACAGGTCATGTTGAATATGCAAGTCTGAATGGAACGCATATTTTTAAGCTTATCGGCGAAGTGCGTGCCCAATCTTGTATTAGTCTAGACAAATTACTGAACAAAATTGAACAGCAAGACAACGTAGTTGGCGCTATCGTTGATCTCACCGAAACCAGTTTCATTGACAGTACCGTACTGGGTGTTTTAGCGAAACTAGGACTCAAACTCAAGCAAGTACACAATATTCAGGCTGTCATGCTTTCTACCAATTCTGACATTACCACTTTGGCCAACAGTATGGGATTGAGCCAAGTGTTTGTGATTCTGAATTATTGTGGTGATCCAAATGTCTGCACACGTGCGCTGATGGAAGAATATGTCACGCATCAAAATATGCTGAATACGGTTCTGGATGCGCATAAAACCTTGATGAAACTGAATCAAAGCAATCAGAACATGTTTGAACCTTTAGTCAAACAGCTACAGAAAGAGCAAGACAATTTAGATAAAATTTCCGAGCAAAAGGTATAACCATCTTATAAGAGGACCCTATGACTTTACTTTCTGTTGTACAAATGAATTCTCAAAATGAAATTGATGCCAATTTCGTGGAGATTGAATCTTTAATTCAACAAAGTAAGGCCAATGGAGCTGAACTGATTGTTTTCCCGGAAAACTTTGTCTGTTTTGCCGCAGGAAAACAGCGTGAAACTGCTGCACAATTTGAAGTGATTCAGCAGCGTCTGGAACAACTTGCCCATCAATATGACACCTGGATCGTCGCTGGTACATTACCCTGCCCTTATCGTCCGGATGGTTCGATCATTGAAGATGGCCGCGTGCGTACCGTTAGCCTGTGTATCAGTCCGGAACGGACCGAAGCGCGTTATGACAAAATTCACTTGTTTGATGTGCAAGTCGGTGATGCTGTAGGCGGTTATCAGGAATCCAAGTTCTTTGAGCCCGGCACAGATGTTGTCGTAGCCAAAACCCCTTTTGGTAATATTGGTTTAATGGTCTGTTATGACCTGCGTTTTCCGGAACTAGCGTTAAATCTACGAGCCAAAGGTGCAAACCTCTTGACCGCACCTTCTGCTTTTACCTATACCACAGGTGAAATGCACTGGCAGCTTCTTCTGCAAACACGTGCTCTAGATAGCCAATGTTCGGTGCTTGGTGCAGCTCAACAAGGCTGGCATGGAGAAAAACGCCAGACTTGGGGACATGCAGCCGCCACCAATAGTCGTGGACAACTTCTTAATATGATCCATGCAGAAGGTGCTCAACTCATCACCGTCGACTTTGATTTAAATGAACAGCAAAAAGTGCGTGAATCCATGGCTTTAATGCAACACCGTAGACTTCTTCAACTTTCCTGAATCGTTTCATTTGCTTGCATAAAATAACAAAATCCCTGCTTATTCTTCAGGTGAAATCACCGAGCATAGAAGCTCTACGAAAAATAAACAGGGATTTAACTCATGTCATTAGAAAAAGCCGTCTATACCGCACATGCCAAAGCCACAGGGGGCCGTGATGGCCGCGCCATTTCTAACGATCAGATTCTGGACGTCCAATTGGCCGTACCTAAAGAAATGGGGGGACCAGGCGGTGGAACCAATCCTGAACAGCTCTTTGCCGCAGGTTATTCCGCCTGTTTCTTGGGTGCAATGAAATTTGTTGCCAATCGTGACAAGCTCAATATCAGTAAAGATGCCTATATTGAAGGTGATGTTGGGATTGGTCCGATTCCTACCGGGTTCGGGATCGAAGTGACATTAAACATCCATCTTGAAGGCATGGATCAGGAAGAAGCAAAAAAACTGGTGGATGCTGCGCATATTGTCTGTCCATACTCAAATGCGACCCGTAATAATATTGATGTGAACTTAAACGTAATTACTTAATTTTTTTATTTAACAGCTATCCTGAAAAAAGTTTCAGGATAGCTAGACTTCAATTATAAATTTCAAAATTTACCCGCTTCATCTTTTGTCAAAAGCTACTTCTCTTCCCCACTTGAAAACTGCAGCAAAAACTTAAGAAATTATATATAATGATTCTTATTTACATTTATTCGATTTATATTGATGTTAAAACTAGTTCTTCTGAATTCTCTCCTGCTCCTCACTGCTACAACCTCTTTTGCAGATCTTTATCTCTCAGAAAAAATCCGTCCGAAAATAAAATCTCTGCTCAATACTGAAATTGAACGCCTACCCATTCCTGCAACACCCAACAATATGATTCTGCCTGAATTTGGTAAAGGGATTATTGGCTGGGGCGCTGGCCCCAAAGATGCTGAAGCCCGTTTTCTCAATATTACTCAGGCAGATGTTGAAACAATGAAACAGGAAGGACTGAGTTTAGCAATGGCACAAGCCTGGCAGAACTTTTATGAAAATGAAACTCTGCGTAATCCGGGAAATCCGACTGCACCTTTTCGTGCACAACTCATGAAAAAAATCGTCAGTCTCTGGTAAATGTCCAAAAGTCCTGACGATCATTATGATAAAGCGAGCAGATTAAAAAATTATTCTACTGCTTCGTTGGTTACTCGCAATACTTCTTCAATCGTGGTTTTTCCGGCCAATACTTTACGCAGACCATCATCACGAATGGAACCTGACTGCTGACGTGCATAGCTTTCGATTTCATATTCAGCCGCATTGCCATGAATCAAACGGCGCATATGATCATCGACTGGCACAATTTCATAAATCGCGGTACGACCACTAAAGCCAGTATTGCCACAACGTTCACAGCCTTGAGGTTGCGGTAATTTTAAATCTTGGGGATGCTCAATATTGCCAAATAGATTCTTCTCGAAAGCATCTGCTTCATGCCAAGTCGCGCAATGTGGACACAAGGTACGCACCAGACGTTGGGCAATTACCCCGATTAAAGAACTGGAAAGCAAAAATGGTTCAATTCCCATATCTTTCAGACGCGTAACCGCACCAATCGCGGTATTGGTGTGCAAGGTGGATAACACCAGATGTCCAGTCAGGGATGCCTGTACCGCAATTTCTGCCGTTTCCAGATCACGAATCTCACCGACCATGACCACATCCGGGTCCTGACGTAACATCGCTTTTAACGCACGGGCAAAGGTCATATCCACTTTGGTATTGACCTGCGTTTGTCCAATGCCTTCCAGCTGATATTCAATCGGATCTTCAGCTGTGAGGATATTCTTGGAACCGTCATTCAGGTCAGAAAGTGCCGCATACAAGGTGGTGGTTTTACCCGAACCGGTCGGGCCAGTCACCAGAATAATCCCGTGCGGGCGATGTACTAAGGTCTTGAGTCGATCATAGTCATTATTCATCAGACCCAAATGGGTCATGTTCAAACGGCCGGCCTGCTTGTCCAGCAAACGCATCACCACCCGCTCCCCATAAGAAGATGGCAAGGTGGATACACGGACATCGACTTCACGGCCGGCCAAGCGTAATGAAATACGGCCATCTTGAGGAATACGCTTTTCGGCAATATCCAGTTTGGCCATGACTTTAATCCGTGAAACCAGAAGCGGTGCCAGTTCACGGCGTGGCTGTACAATTTCGCGTAACTGGCCATCGACCCGTAAACGCACCGACAGTTTTTTCTCAAAAGATTCAATATGAATATCGGAAGCCCCGACACGAATCGCCTCTGAGAGCAATGCATTGATCAGCCGCACAATCGGCGCATCATCTTCCTGATCCATCAGGTCTTCAGCTTCAGGTACGGAATCAGCCAGGCTGAGTAAATCCGGATGATCTTCCAGACCGGCAGCGACCTGTTGCGATTCGCCGCTATCGCCGGCAAAACTGGAACTGAGTAACTGGTTAAATTCCTGTTCGCTACAGAGTTGAAAATGAGCCGGATAACCGAGCAGACGGCGAGCTTCCTGCAATGCAAGCATCGAGGTATTGTCACGACGCAGAATAAAGGCCTGATCTCCCTCATAACGCAACAGCACACCATGGCGCTTGGCGAAGCTATATGGGATTTGTAATTGTTTAAGTACTTGCATCGCGGATTATAATAATGATGAAAAAATTTAAATTGAGTGTACTCTAAGCATATGACAGCGTGAAGTATGTTTTCAAAGATTTAGCAAGAAAGGGTGCCAAGATTGCCGCGAGATAAAGATGAATTAATCCCGAATACAGCAAAAATGCGCTGGTGGGGAGAACAGAATTTTGAAATAAATCAGTCTAAAGCCTGGCAGTTTGGCTCCTTGCTGTTTCGGCTGACCCGAGGGATTCAGGAATGGCGACTGGAATATTTCCGCCCTTCTGTGCAATATGATTATGAACAGCAATGGCATCAGATTGATGATCCGAATTTTGCCTTTCCCCCACCTGTGAAAATTGAACGCTATATGTTCAAATCCACGCAAAAAAAATTGCAACTGATGCCACGTCTTGCAGACCGTTCTGTGGTGATTAAACCAGTCGATCCGATTTATATTCCTGCTGGACAGCGCGGTACGCTTTATATCAGCACGCCCTTATGGATTGCCGGTTTTGTCGAGGGTCAACGCGAACCGATTTTCGATTTACCGGTAATCTTGCCAAAAGACACTTGGTTTGGACCTAATCACCGTTCGGGGGAAATCTGCTACGCCACCGCAGTTGATGGCAGAACCGAACTGAAACAGTTACATCCGCGAGCCTTTCGTGCAGTCACGCCAATTGAGTTTCACAATACCAGTAACCAGCAATTGCGCTTTGACCGAATGAATGTGCCAGTGCCTGCCCTGCCGCTTTTTTACAGTGAAAGTACCGGCCGCTTATGGACCTCGCAAATCCGCGTTTTGCATGAAAGTTCGGACCGTCCACCACGGATTCGGGTCGAAAACCGCACGCCACCAAATGCTGGTGAAGTGGCCTATCTGCATCCACCGCGTGATCCAGCAGGTGCATTATTTAATATGTTTGATTCATTTTTCTAAGGGCGTCTGATGCCAAGTTCAAATATTCCGACCGAAGTCACCAACAGCCTGAAGGGAGTATTTACCAATATCAATACCGATCGTTTGACCGAAGTTTTGGTGGCGGTGGTGTTGTGCTTTATTGGTTTCCTGATTGCGCGCTTTATTTCCAATACCTTTATTCGCACCATTGGTGTACGTTTTAATGCTCATCAAAAACTGGTCTGGCGCCGCGGGATTTTCTATTTTATCTTCCTGTTGTTTGTGATGGCCAGCCTCAAGGAAGCCGGTTTTAAACTCAGTGTCTTCCTCGGCGCTGCCGGGATTTTAACGGTCGCACTGGGTTTCGCTTCGCAAACATCAGCATCCAACCTGATCAGTGGCCTGTTCCTGATTGGTGAAGGTTCTTTTGAAGTCGGTGATACCATCCAGATTACCTTGATTCGTGGACATACCATTGAAGGTGAAGTGATCTCGATTGATCTGCTCTCGGTTAAACTGTTGACCCAAGATAATATCTATGTGCGTTTGCCAAATGAACAACTGATTCGGGCGCCAGTACAAAACCTGTCAAAATTTCCGATACGGCGGATTCCGATTACCTTGGCAATCAATTTCCATGAAGATATTATCAAGGTGCGCGAAGTTCTGCTGGATGTTGCCAACAAGTATCCACTGGTTCTGGCCGACCCGAAACCTGCAGTCACCGTTACCGCTTTCCGTGAATCTTCGATTGAACTGCTGTTTGCAGTGTGGTGCCAACAGGAAAACTACCTGAAAGTTCGTGATGAAATGCAGGAACGGATTCGCAACGGCTTTGTCGATAACCAGATTGAAATTCCGGTGCCGAAAATGGGCTTTGTCGATCACCCACTTTCCCGCCCTTTGGAAAATGAAGAAATCGATCAATATGCCAATGAAAAGACCCTCAAAAGAGAGCCTGATCTGAAATAACCCTTAGATTCCCTCTCCTTTTTAAAGGAGAGGGTTAGCGAGAGGATTCAAAGCTCCTTCTCCGGCATCGGCGCAATATAAGCAATCAGCAGCATCACCCCACCCGCCAGCAAGAAGGAAATCACCCGGGTCAGGGTGCCAATATGTGACAGGTCAAATAGTACGAGTTTCAAAGTCACAATCACCAGAATACTGCCACCTAAAATCCACATCGGTTTCAGTTTTCTGAGTGTTGCTGTCCACATGGTGATCCAGGCCAGCAATACCCAGAGTATGGTCAGACTAAGTTGAACTGTTGCATTGCTCCATAATGCCAGCTCATTAAACGGTGTCTGCAGATACACATGTAAAGCTCTTAAAACAATATAACTGGAAAGCCATAACAGGCTTAGTACCATTAAAACCGCCATCATGCCTTTATCACGTCCCACCTTGATTTGCTGTAACAGCATCCAGATAAAACTGGCAAACATGGCGATACTGATCAGGTCAAAAGGATTCAGGATCGGCAGCCAGTAATATTGAAAGGCTTGCTGGCTAAACAGCTGTGAACATACCAGCCAGCTTCCCATCAGCAATAAACAGCTCTTGGTTTGCCAAAGCTGCTGCCAACCTGACTGCACATCCTGTCGATAGCACCACAGGCAGAAGAATAAAGGTAAAATCACCATGCTCAGATAAGGCATGTTCGGGATCAGGCATACACTTGCCAAAGCCAGACTACTAAAAACACCAAAGCTCATCCACTCCTTGGAGAGCTGCAAGCCAGCCAACGGTCTAAGCCACAAAATGGCTAGTAGCATCGTAGAAAGGGCAAAAACTCCACGTTCAAAACTACTATTCCAGACAATCACCGCATTTTGACTACGATCCAGGGTCAGAATCGCCGCAATGACCAGCAAGGGCGAGATGCCACTCCACTTCGGCAGTAACCAGGACCATTCCTGGGTTTTGCGCAGGATCATTTCATTGAACAGTACATAACCCAGTGTGATGATAAATAAACTCAGCACATAGGCATGCTGACTCGGAAATTCATCTTCCAGCAAGGCAAATAACATCAGACTGGCCGCGACACTCACGCTGCTTAAAAAGCTGACACTCAGACTATCCATCTGCTGCTGGTACTGTTTTTTAAGCTGGCTGATGACTACGACTGCCACATAGCACAGACTCAAAATCCAGAAAATGACTCGCGGTGTTGGATTAATCTCGACCAGATAATACAGGCTGCTGAATCCGGCCATCAGCAATAAGCCCATGCTCAGATAGTGTGCTACCCGGACATTTTTTTCCAAGGCCCACAAATAAATCAGAACACCTTCAACGGCCCAGCCGACCACACTCCATTGCTCTGTCAATAAGATCGGTGGCACCAAGGCGAGAAAAATCAGCATCAGGCTCAGATAGCTCTGCGAAATGAGCTGGATAGTTTGTTTACGGCGCAACAGTGTCCAGCAAGCGGCAAAGACCAGTGCAAAGAACAGGCTTAACCCAGCTTGCCAGAGTTTTTGATTGGGCTGATTAAAATGAATCAGATACAGAAAAATATAAGCGGTAATAGGGGCAGCAAAAATCAGCGCTAAGTCCAATACCGGTTTTAACTGAAAACGTGAGAGATCCTGTCGTGCCAGCAACTGGCTAAAGCGGAAACCTAGCCAGATAAACAGTGCACTATGTGCCAGAATCAGCGCAGTCATGGCATAACGCTCATATGTATAACCATGAATCAGGCTATATATCCCGCCAACGACCCCAGTGACTAAAAAAGCAATTTGATTGAGAATCTTCCATGGTCGGAAACTGCTCAGCACTGCCATCCCGATATTGATCAGCAGATAATAGCTAATCAACTCAACAGCCGAAGCATCGCGGGTAGGCAAGGTAAACGGCGCCAGATAAGCAATCAGCAAAGCCATCAAGGCCAGTTCGATGCTTTCCTGTTTCAGACTTAAATACAAAGTGATGGCCAGAATGATGAGGAATAGCAAAGTCGCCAACGGTAACGTGGGAATCACCAGATTGTAATAGGCAAAAAATAAGGTCAGGAACAGACTCCCCAAACCCAGTCCTTCCAGTGCCAGAGCAAAACTCCGATTTTTTTGCATCAGGCGATAACCCAGACCTGTTACACAGCCACTTGCCAGTGCAACCAGGCCCAATTTTGCAGCCAGACTGAGTTGCCAGTGCTCAGTGGCAAAGCGCAGCAGTAAAATAATCCCAATCACCAAAATACTGATTGCGACCTTGAGGACAGGATTCCCCTGAAAAAGCCAGCGCTGCAGTTGATCTACCAGATGAGGAGAATCGTTTACCTCTTGGGCAGACTCGGTTTTCACCAATGGAACAGAATCGGATCGATCCGGTGATCGCTGTAAGGGATCGGCAGAAAGAGATTGTGATTGCAGCTGTATCAAGCGCCCTTCCAGACGTTGCAGCCACTTGAGCAAAAAGAATACCCAGGCCGTAATCCCAATTCCCATCAGCCAATCCAGTTCAGCCAGTCCACCAACAATGGCAGTAATTGAAGAAATATATAAAGGAACTTTAGAATTGCGTTCTAGGGACATCTGCTGCTGTCCGGCCAATTGATTCAGCGGTGCTTCTACCGCAGTGACATATTGCATCACGCTAAAGATAAAACCCAAACCACACAGATAAGTCACAATCTGATAACCCAGATACCAGGCGCTGATCCCGGTAATCAGCAAGGTAATCAGCCAGATCATGCGTAACTCATTCCGTCCTGCAGCCATTCTTATATTTCTCTTTCCTGAATCGTTCCATCATACAACAGCTTGTGCTGCTTATTTCATCTTCGGCCGATATTCGCTAAGCTGTAAACTCAGACTCGCCTCAGCGAGCGCGGTAAAAATCACGTACAATAGCGCTGTATTTTGAATAAGGAATTGATTACATGCCACCATTTGTCTTGGTCGATGGCTCTTACTTTTTATTTCGTGCCTTTCACGCACTGCCACCATTAACCACGTCAACCGGTTTACATACCAATGCAATTCGTGGTGCGATTTCTGCTATTCAAAAACTGATGCGCCGGACCCAACCGACCCATATGGCGGTAATTTTCGATACCCCAGAGCCAACCTTCCGGCACGAGCTGTCACCGATTTATAAAGGTGACCGTCCCAGCATGCCAACGGAATTATCCGAACAGATTCCTTATCTACATGCCTTGATCCGCGCTTTGGGCATTCCCCTGCATACCTTGCCAGGTGCCGAAGCCGATGACATTATTGGGACACTGGCCAAACGTGCCGAGGCGATGGGACATCAGGTGCTGATCTCTACGGGCGATAAAGATATGGCACAACTGGTGACCGAAAAAGTCACCCTGGAAGACAGCTTTAAAGAAAAACCGCTGGATGTCGACGGTGTGTTTGAAAAGTTTGGCGTCTGGCCGAATCAGATTATTGACTATCTCACCCTGATGGGCGATGCATCAGATGGCATTATGGGCGTGCCAGGTGTAGGTGCCAAAACGGCAGCAAAACTGCTCACTGAATATGGCTCGATCGGCGGAATTTTAGAAAATGTCGACAAGATCAAAGGCAAAGTCGGTCAAAATATTAAAGAACATGTCGATGGCATTGCACTGGATCACCAGTTGGCCAGTATTGTGATCGATCTGGATCTTAACTTTGGTTATGACGATTTAAAACTGTGTGAGCCGAATGTCGAGACCTTACGTCATTTGTACACCGAGCTGGAATTCCGTAACCAGCTGCAGTCCTTAGATCACCCGAACAACCCGAATAATTCAAATTACCAGCAAGCAGCAAAATCTATTAACGCCAAAGCGCTTGCAGCACCCGAACCTCTGGAAGACCATGCGTCTGTGACCAGCAGTGATGACCAGCTAGGTCAAGCGACCTACCACACAGTATTAAGCCAGCAGGACTGGGACACACTGTTTGAGCGCCTAAGTACCGAAAAACGTTTTGCCTTTGATACCGAAACCACCAGTTTGGATTATCGTATTGCACAGATTGTCGGTTTCTCGGTCGCCTTCGATGCGCAGAATGCTTATTATGTTCCCTTGGCACATGATTATGAAGGCGCACCGGAGCAGCTGAATCGTGAAGTAATTCTGGCGCAGATCAAACCAATTCTGGAAGATGAGTCTGTAAAGAAAATTGGTCATCATCTAAAATATGATGCACATGTACTGGAAAATCATGGCATTCATCTGGCAGGCTGGTATTTCGACACCATGCTGGCTTCCTATGTCCTGAATTCTGTCGCAACCCGTCATGGCATGGATGATGTGGCCCGTCTGTATTTGAGTCATCTGACCACGACTTATGAACAGGTGGCCGGTAAAGGTGCTAAACAGAAGACCTTCAACCAGATTCAACTTGAAACTGCAGCACATTATGCCGCAGAAGATGCACATGTCACCTATCGCCTTTATGAAGTCTTGAGCAGCAAATTGCAGGCACACCCTGAACTGGTGAATATTCTGCATAATATTGAAGTTCCGGTCGCACGTGTACTGACGCAAATGGAAGAAAACGGCATCGAACTGGATCTTGCTTTTCTGGATCAGCTTGGGGGCGAATTTTCCAACACCATGCACAATCTGGAAAACCAGATCATGGAAATTGCCGGTGAAAGCTTTAATGTCAGCTCACCTAAACAGGTCGGTGAAGTTCTGTTTGAAAAGCTGGGGCTAAAAGGCGGTAAAAAAACCACCACCGGACAATACAGTACCAGTGAAAGTGTACTGGAAAAAATTGAACATCCGATTGCCCAGCTAATTCTGGAATATCGTGGTTTGTCCAAGCTGAAAAGTACCTATACCGATGGCTTATGCAAACAGGCCAATCCTGATACCCATCGTGTGCATACCAGTTATCATCAGGCACTGACTGCAACTGGCCGTTTATCATCGACTGATCCAAACCTGCAGAACATTCCGATTCGTGCCGAAATTGGCCGTCAAATCCGTAAGGCTTTTGTGGCACCTGAAGGCCGTGTCTTGCTGGCAGCCGATTACTCACAAATTGAATTGCGTCTCATGGCACATTTATCTCAGGATGAAGCCCTGCTGGATGCCTTTATTCATGGTCAGGATGTACATCGCCGTACTGCAGCTGAAGTTCTAGGCATTCCTCTGGAAGAAGTGACCAATGACCAGCGCCGTCAGGCCAAGGCCGTCAACTTCGGCCTACTTTACGGCATGTCCGAGTTTGGTTTGATCCGACAGTTGGGCTTTACCCGTCAGGAATCACAGGATTATATCAAGCAATATTTCCACCGTTATCCGGGCATTTATGACTATATGCAACGTACCCGTCAGGTCGCATTAGAACAAGGCTTTGTTGAAACCCTGCTCGGACGCCGTTTATATACCCCAGATATTGATGCCCGTAATATGATGGTGCGTAAAGCGGCAGAGCGTGCTGCGATTAATGCTCCGCTACAAGGTTCGGCTGCGGATATCATTAAAATGGCGATGATTGAAGTCGACAAGATGTTGCCGAAAGATCAGGCCAAAATGCTGTTGCAAGTACATGATGAACTGGTATTTGAAGTGGATGAAGACATTGCCGATGAACTCGCACCTAAACTGGCAGAAGTGATGCAATCGGTATTGCAGATTTCTGTACCATTGGTGGTAGAAGTGGGTAAAGGCAAAAACTGGGATGAGGCGCATTAATGTGCCTTTAACCCCATCTTCCTTATAGGAGATGAGGAATATATTCCGCAAGGGGATGGAGGGGATTTTAATTTATAATCCTCATCTACAGGCAGCGATATTAAAATCTTTTCTACTATCAAGTTTTGAACGCATATTTTTCTATTTTTAGGAAATCAGCAGCACTACTGGTTAAGAGCATCCAAGTTCCCTCTCCTCTCAGGAGAGGGTTAGGGAGAGGTTAAAATCCCATCTTCTTCTTGCACTTCGATTAAAACTTGTCAAGGTTTGGCAAGTTTAACAAATCCCTCCCAACCTCCCTTTTCTAAAGGGAGGAGCAAATAAAAAGGACGCCTCAGCGTCCTTTTCTTTTCATTCAGATTAAAAACCCGTTAACAATACAATTGCCACCTGGTTCATGATCATTTCAATCACAATCAAGGCCAGAATTGCCAGGATTGGAGACAGGTCAATCATGCCCATATTTGGCATAATCCGGCGGAAAGGTGCCAGCAATGGCTCGGCAAGTTCCTGAACTACTTCAATATAAGGTGAACGGGATTGGGTAAACATCACCACCCAGCTTAAAATAATAGTAGCGAAAATCAAATAACGACAGAAACGGATCAGATCCTGCATCATGGTAACAAAAGTCAGAATAATCAGATGGACAGGCCCATTCGGCATCCCACCTGACAGATACATCATGCCAAAAATTTTAAGCAGATAGAGCACGACCAATAATGCCAAAGCAGCAGTACTGACTCGGCCTTTGGCCAAGGTTGGGAAAATTCGACCAAATACATCTACAATTTTAGTGGCTTTCACGGTAGAAAGAACCACAGGATTGTAAGGACTGACCGCTGCCAGTTGCATTAAAAATCGGAAGAATACGAGCAAAATCGCGACGTTAATGATAATGCCAAAAATTAGCGCAGAATTTGCACCCATACTTGAACGTTCCTAAAAATTAAACTGAAGATTTGCTGCTTTCACTGAGCTCTTGTGCCAGTTCTTGACTGCGTTTTTGTGCAGCGGCAAGTGCCGCCTGAATATTTTGAGAAATCTGGGCGCGATCAAAGACTTCAAGTGCCGCCTGTGTAGTCCCATTTGGAGAAGTCACATTTTTACGTAACTGAGCCGGCGTATTCGAGCTGGTAATCGCCATTTGCGCCGCGCCTAAAGCGGTCTGCAAGGTGAGTGCAGTTGCAACTTTTTCATCCAGACCTAAATTTTTACCCGCACGAATCATACTTTCCATCATATAGAAAAAGTAAGCCGGACCCGAACCCGAGACTGCAGTGACTGCATCAATTTGTGCTTCTGAGTCAACCCAAATGGTCAGTCCGGTCGATGCCAGAACCTGACTGGCTAGCTCACGGTCACTCGTTTCCACAAATGCATTGGCATATAAACCATGTGCCCCAGTCTGTACCAGTGCTGGCGTGTTCGGCATAACTCGTACAATGCGCTCAGTCCCCAATAATGCTGACAATGTGGCAATTTCTGCACCAGCAACAATGGAAATAATCAGCTTATTATTGACCAGACCTTTTAATGGTTGCAGCACTTGAGCCAAAACCTGAGGTTTTACCGCCAGTACGACAATATCTGCATCCTGAATTGCAGCGCTATTATCCCCGGTCACATTAATTTCTTTTTCCGCCAATAAAGCACGGACTTTTTCGACCGGATCAGAAACTGTAATACGTGTTTCTGGCAAACCACGTGAAATCAGACCGCCAATTAAGGCTTGGGCCATATTACCGCCACCAATAAAACAGATATTACAATTTAAAGCTGCACTCATGTTCAATGCTCATCGTTGAGTTCTAAAGTTGAAGAAACTGAAATCGGTAGCCATCCGCCTGCTTCACAATATGCAGATTGGGCCAACCAAAATCCTTTAGGGGTAAACACGCCTAGCATAACATTATCTGTGCTTAATATTTGAATAGTATGCCGAGCCCAAGGAAATATTTGCGCTTCCTGAATGGCTTTTTTCAGTGGCCAGGTACCGACACGGCCATATAAATGAATTTTTTCGCCACCCTGACGCTGCTGCAAATGCAAAGGTTGCTGCAATAATGCAGCCGATAAACCTAACTGTGCAGGCTGAATGATAAATTTCCCTGACAAAACCTGCACGCTGTCTTTTAAAGCGAATTTTATAGTTTTCGGGCTAGTTTGAACTTGTTGTTGATCAGCTAAATAGATCTCTGCGGCCAAACGATATAATTGCTGCTGATAGCGTACATAGTAAAAGCCTTGCCAATGCAATGCCGCCTGAGCATCTTGCTTGGCATAAATCACTTCGCGCTGCAAACGCTCCACCATATCCAAGGATGGACGATACTGTTGTTTACCTTTCATCCAGGCAGAGAGTAATTGATGTTGTCTTGATTTTGAAAGCTGTAGAAATTCACCAAGATCAAGCTGCGTTTCAGTCCCACAAGACGCTAAATCCTGTTGCAGCACTTCTTGTAAAATATCTTGAGCATCCTGCATCAGCTCACTGGCTCGCACCAAGGCGGCCTGCATTTTAGGATAACGTCCGCTTAATACCGGCCACAGGGTCTGGCGTGCCCAGGCCCGGTCATAATGGGTATCATCATTGGTCGGATCTTCAATATTCTCAATATTCAGATCTGATGCCCATTGGCAAATCTGCTCACGGGAAATATTCAGTAGTGGCCGCCAAATCGTCAGATTTTCACGTATATCGATCTGTTTCATGGCTGCTAAACCATCAACGCCGGCGCCAGACAATAAACGCAACATTAGGGTTTCCGCCTGATCTTGTTGATGGTGTGCCAGCACCAACATTTCATCCGCTTGTAAATGTTGCAGATAGGCCTGATAACGTGAATTGCGCGCTTGCTGTTCCAAATTGCCACTGGCGACATTGACGGGCTGAATGATACAGGGAATATTCAGTTGCCGACACTGCTGCTGAACAAAAGTGCCCCATGCACTACTGATACTTTGCAGCTGATGATCCACATAAATTGCCCGGACTTTTTCCGGGCATAAAAAAAACATCAGATGCAGCAACAGCATAGAATCTACGCCGCCACTGCATCCGATGAGAAATTTTGTCTCTGCAGGAAAGTCCTGCAGCTGTTTTAAGAAACCAGACCTAAATTGTCGCTGCCAAACTTCATTAAACGTTGGTAACGTGCTTCGCATCGTGCTTGCGCTTCCATTGGTTGTAGTTCATTCAAAGCTTCTTTCAGCACTGCTTTCAAGCTGTTCATGACCTGATCCGGATTTAAATGAGCACCCTCACCTTCATCCACCACATATTCTACAATACCCATTTTCTGCAATTTTTCTGCAGTCAGAGCCAAGGCTTCACTGGCCTGTTCAGCTTTTTCAGCGGTTTTCCAGAGAATTGAGGCACAGCCTTCCGGTGAAATCACCGAATAAATACTGTGAGAGAGCATCACCACACGGTCTGCCACCCCAATACCCAGCGCACCCCCTGAACCGCCTTCACCCAGTACAGTTGCAATCACAGGTACTTTCAAGTTAGAAAGCTGAGCCAGACTGGTGGCAATCGCTTCAGCCTGACCACGTTCTTCTGCACCGACACCCGGATAAGCACCCATAGTGTCAATAAAAGTAAAGACTGGCAGGTTAAAACGCTCTGCCATGTCTAGCAGACGCTGTGCCTTACGATAACCTTCCGGGTTACTCATGCCAAAATTATGCTGTAATTTTTCACGGGTACTACGACCACGATGCTGACCAACGATCATCACCGGTTGACCATCAAAACGAGCCAGACCACCAATCATCGCGCCATCATCACCATATAGGCGGTCACCATGTAAAGCATCAAATTCAGTGAATATTTCACCCACATAGTCCAGGAATTGTGGACGTTCTGGATGACGTGCAATCTGCACTGTCGCCCATGCTTTTGATGGAGTCGCTTTATTTTTCATAGGTTAACCGTTTTCATCCCTATAAAGGTATTAATTAACAAACTGTTCGGATTGAATCGAGAGTTCAATCTCCCAATTTTTAAATTGCTGCTGTTCATCATGCAGTTCAGCCACCAGCAATGGCCATTGTTTGGCATCACCAGACACGCTGAGCTGCCATTGTTGCGCATTTTCAACCTTGAGTTCAATGGCAGGAAGCATCTCATCACTACGACTGTGATTGACCAAAACCGACAGACGAAGCAGCAAACATAACCATAAAAGTTTCGATCCACCGACTTTCATCACATCATGCTTGGCATCAACGCGCAATTTGCGGCGATGGTGTGCGACCAAATGTGACAAATGATTTTGGTCGACTTGTGAGAAACCGGCAATATCCGAGTGTTGTAATAAATACGCACCATGACGATGATAACCACTATGGCTGATCGCCAAACCAATCTCATGCAGATAGGCAGCACGACGTAACAGATCGCTATCCTCTATCGTCAGGCCCAGTTCATGTTCCACGTCATTAAACAGTTTTTGTGCAGTCTGGACCACACGCTCGGCCTGTTTGGCATCGGCATTATAACGACCAATCAGGGCATGTACGGAACGATCACGGATATCTTCATGCTTGAAACGGCCCAGCAAGTCATACATCACGCCTTCACGCAGCGCACCATCCGAATAAACCAGATGATTAATTCCGAGCACATCAAATACAGCATAGAGAATGGCAATCCCAGCCGGCAATACCGCGCGGCGGTCTTCTTTGAGACCTTCGAATTCCATATCCGAGACATATTTATATTTGAGCAGTTTGTCTTTGAGTTTTTCCAGGCCTTCACGAGTGAGCTGTTCTTTGTCATTGCTCCAGCCCATATTGATACAAATCTGACGACAGGCCTTAATGGTACCACTCGAGCCGACGACAGCATCCCAACCGGCTTCTTTATAAGTATTGGCAATTCCGGAAATTTCTTTACGTGCCGCAGTGACTGCTTTATCAAAGGCTTTGGCACTGATTTCGCCATCCTGAAAATAGGCCTTGGTAAACGCTACACAGCCCATTTGTACCGATTCAGTATGAATCGGCTCGAATTCCTCACCGATAATCAGCTCAGTTGAACCGCCACCGATATCAACCACCAGACGACGACCGCTGTTGGCCATGGTATGCGACACACCCAGATAAATCAGACGAGCTTCTTCACGGCCGGCAATAATTTCGATCGGTTTCGGTAAAATTTCTGCAGCTTTCTGGATAAATTCATGGCCGTTTTTGGCTTGACGCAAAGCATTTGTCGCCACGATCCGCAAGCGGTTTGGCTGAACTGCGCCTAAACGTCCGACAAAACGGGCCAGACAGGCCAAACCGCGTTGCTGGGCGGCTTCGGTTAAATTCTTATTTTCGTCTAGTCCTGCGGCAAGCTGAACTTTTTCTGACATTGATGCCACTTTCTTCACTTCGCCATGGTCTACACGGGCGATGGCCAAATGAAAGCTGTTTGATCCCATATCGATGGCGGCAAGTAATTCTTCATCAATCAAAAAGTCAGACATTCCAGAAATAAACCTTTAACGAATTGTGCTTAGAGTAATTCACATGCATGCAATTTAAAAGCCATTTGTAGCGACAATTTAATGCCTTATTCTTTTTTGTATCGGGAATAATAGTGAGACACGATCATCACTATCGTGATCATCCATTAGACAAAATAACATTAAGCATTGAAAATTTACAGATTCCCCTACATTGTTAAAGATGGCTATGTAATACTAATAATTAGTTATCTTTAAAATATTAATCTGGAGCACATTCCATGTCTGGCAACATCATAAACACTACTGACGCAAACTTCGAAGCAGACGTTCTTCAATCAGACGTTCCTGTACTGGTGGACTTTTGGGCAGGCTGGTGTGCACCATGTAAAGCAATTGCACCCGTGCTTGAAGTGCTTGCTGATGAATACCAAGGTAAAGTTAAAATCGTGAAAGTTGACGTAACTTCTTGCGAACAAACTGCTGTAAATTTCAACATCCGTAACATCCCGGCTTTGTTGATGTTCAAAAATGGTGAAGTTGTTGCGACTCAAGTCGGTGCTGCACCAAAATCTAAACTGACAGCATTTATTGATGACAATATCTAAGCACAGCATTTTTAGTAAAAAATACGCGACTCATTCTCGCGTATTTTTTTCGGCTATAAATTGACAAACCTAGCATTTTCTCTTATATTCGTTACTCAAGAGATAAAGGATCCTAAATCCTGTCAATTTCTTACAAGACACATTACATAAGATGCCGCTCGGCAATAGAAATTGTTTTCCACATTTTCCTTTGAAACACTCAAACAGATCTCTGAATTGTTCTTTTGCAAATTCAATTGCTTTCGTTTGAATGCTGGTATGCGGCCGAATGTTACTCCCTTTCTAACCTGTACCTCAGAACTTTGATTCTATCTGACCACCTATGAATTTAACCGAACTCAAGAAAAAACCGATTGGCGAACTCATCAAGATTGCCGAGTTTATGGGCCTCGAAGGTATGGCTCGTAACCGTAAGCAAGACATTATTTTTGCCATCTTAAAACGTCATGCAATGAATGGCGAAGAGATTTTTGGTGATGGCGTTCTAGAAATTTTGTCAGATGGTTTTGGCTTTTTACGCTCAGCCGCAGGTTCTTATTTAGCAGGTCCTGACGATATCTATGTCAGCCCTTCTCAAATTCGTCGTTTTAACCTCCGTACTGGCGACACCATTACTGGCACCATTCGCCCGCCGAAAGAAGGCGAACGTTATTTTGCTTTACTTAAAGTCAATCAGATTAACTACGACACACCTGAAAATTCACGTAACAAGATTCTGTTTGAAAACTTGACCCCATTATTCCCGACCGAACAGTTGGTGATGGAGTTAGGCAATGGTACCACTGAAGATTTAACCACCCGTGTGATCGACCTAGTGGCCCCGATTGGTAAAGGCCAGCGTTCAATTATTGTGGCTCCGCCGAAAGCGGGTAAAACCATGCTGCTGCAAAGCATTGCACAGTCCATCGTTCGCAATAATCCTGAAGTTATTCTGATCGTTCTCCTGATTGATGAACGTCCAGAAGAAGTGACCGAGATGGAACGTACGGTTCGCGGTGAAGTCGTGGCTTCTACCTTTGATGAATCTCCTGCACGTCACGTTCAAGTTGCTGAAATGGTGATTGAAAAAGCAAAACGTCTGGTTGAGCACAAGAAAGATGTGGTGATTTTGCTTGACTCGATTACCCGTCTGGCACGTGCTTATAACACTGTGATTCCTTCATCAGGCAAAGTACTGACTGGTGGTGTGGATGCACATGCCTTAGAACGCCCTAAACGTTTCTTCGGTGCTGCACGTAATATCGAAGAAGGCGGTTCACTGACCATCATTTCTACTGCCCTGATTGAAACCGGTAGTAAAATGGATGAAGTGATTTACGAAGAATTCAAAGGTACAGGTAACCAGGAAATTACCCTTGATCGTCGCATTGCAGAAAAGCGCGTATTCCCTGCGATGAACATCAAGAAATCTGGTACTCGCCGTGAAGAACGCCTGATGTCAGAAGACAATCTGCGTAAAGTCTGGATTCTGCGCAAGCTGTTGCATACTCAAGATGAGTTGGCGGCAATGGAATTCTTACTGGATCGCATGAAAGAAACCAAGACCAACGATGATTTCTTTGATCAGATGAAACGCAAAGCTTCAAATTAAAATTTCAAATGAAAGGTCACCTAAGCGGTGGCCTTTTTTAGGTTGACATAAATTACAGAATGAAACAATCAAGCCTGATTTATGTAAACTTATTTTTAAGTTTTTGATTAATAAAATATTCAGATTAAAAATTGTATAACTTTTAAGTGTTTAACAAGCCTTTCTCCAATCTAAATGTTTCATTCCATTGTTATTTTCTGTTAAAAACTTCTTATTTTTTATCGTTTTTCCGTACTTTTTTGATCATTGCCAGTAGCAATTAAAAATGCGCAGTGATAGCATATTTGCAGACCAGTTAGACTGCTCCTGCGTTGTTAGTCCCTAACACAATTAGGAACAATAAAAGCACTTAACAGACTAACTTTGGTTTTTTTTAATCTCAATTTTTAGAGAGTGATGCCATGTTATTCAAAAAAATCGCTATTGCTGCTGCAGTTGCTACTACTTTAGCTTTCGTTGGTTGTGCTAAAAAAGCTGACGACGCTGCTGCTGACGCTAACCAAGCTGCTTCTGAAGCTGTAGAAGCTGCTTCTGAAGCTGAAGCTGCTGCTGACGCTGCTGCTGTAGAAGCTACTGACGTTGAAGCTTCTTCTGAAGTTGCTACTGAAGTTGACGCTGCTGCTGAAGCTGATGCTGCTGCTGCAGTTGCTACTGATGCTGCTGCTGAAGCTACTGCTGCTTCTGAAGCTGCTGCTCAATAATCTTCTAGATTATTCAGTACAAAAAAAAGAGAGCCTTTGGCTCTCTTTTTTATTTTTAAAACTGGAATTTAAAGATATTAGATTCCAGTTTTAAAAAGCAGATCAATTGACCTGCTCATTTCCCACACGTTGACGGAACTTCTGTCCGGCACGGAAGGTGACCACACGGCGTGCAGAAATCGGAATCTCTTCACCCGTTTTCGGGTTACGGCCCGGACGTTGACGCTTATCACGCAACTCGAAATTACCAAAACCCGAAAGTTTTACTTGCTCGCCTGAGATGAGCGCCTGGCTAATCTCATCGAAGAACAACTCAACCATTTGTTTTGCTTCACGACGGTTTAAACTCGTGAGCTCACTTAAATGATCAGCCATTTCTGCTTTAGTTAGTGCTGTCATGAAGCCCTCAATGTCGCTTGGTAAGTGTTTTCTAACACTTGAAGGATATTATCCATACCTGATTTAATTTCAGCATCTTCCAGTGTACGGCTTGGATGCTGCCAGAGAAGTGCAAATGCCAGTGAGCGTTTCCCTTCTTCTACTCCTTGTCCAGTGTACACATCGAACAACCAAGTTGAGTCTAAAAGCTCTCCGCCTGTTTTTTCGATAAGTCCCTGAATTTCGCTAACATTAATCTTATCACTAATTAAAAGCGCAATATCACGTCGAACCGATGGAAAACGTGATAATTCTGTAAAATTAGATACATAAGTTTGCAAAACAGCCGCTTGATCCAATTCTGCTACCCATGTGGTTGCCAGATCAAGTTCGTCTTCAAGTGAGGGATGTAAACGCCCCAAGTAACCAATTGATTGACCATTCACGAGAATTTCTGCGGATTGTCCAGGATGCAACCAGCTACGCTCTGAACGCACATATTCTACTTTGACACGACCAGCAGCCAAAATTTCTTCTACATCACCCTTAAAGTCAAAGAAGTCCATTGCAGCGGGTTTCACATGCCAAGATTCAGCATGACGTGAACCAGTCGCAATCAATGCAAAAGTTGGAATCTGTTTTAAATCATGGATGCTGCTGGCTTCTTGATAGTCAAAACGCAGACCGAGCTCAAAGAAACGTACACGGCTTTGCTGGCGGTTGACATTGTACTGAACACAAGGAATAAGGCTAGACAGCAAGGTTGAACGCATCACTGCCAAATCACTTGAAATTGGATTGGCTAATACTAATGGATTCACACTGGAATTAAGTTGCTTTTCAAGCTTTAGGTCTGCGAAGCTAAAGCTGATCGCTTCTTGGTAACCTAAAGTTACGGCAGTTTGACGGAGTTGGCCCAATTCAAACTGATCTTGGTATTTCGCCAGCTTCACATCAATCACAGGCAGGCTGATTTGAATATTGTCATAACCGTGAATACGCGCCACTTCTTCGATCAAATCTTGGTAAATCACCATATCATAACGATGTGATGGCGGTACCACTGACCACTCGCCTTCTGCTTTTACTGTAACTTCACAACCTAAACGGCTTAAAGCATCAGTAATGAACGCTGAGTCAACACTATAACCCAGCAGTTGATCGACTTGTGCTTGATTCAACTCAATTGCGTCGCGTGTTGGCAATAATGCTGCATTTTCGGCAACTGTAATTGGTCCAAACTCACCGCCCGCAAGTTCCGCAATCAATTGTGATGCGCGGTGCATAGCGATCAATGGCAATTCAAAATCGACACCACGTTCATAACGCTGAGAAGCATCAGTATGCAGGCCAAAGCTACGTGCACGACCGGCAATATGCAGTGGCGCGAAGAATGCTGATTCCAGGAAAATTTCAGTGGTTGCATCGCTGACTGCTGAAAACAAGCCACCCATAATACCAGCAATGGCCAATGCTTTTTCATCATCTGCAATCACCATCACTTTTTCATTCAGCTCCACTTCTTGTTCATTGAGCAAAACTAACTTTTCATCTTCTGTCGCTTGACGTACATGTACTGCGCCTTGAACTTTGCCGCCATCAAATGCGTGTAGCGGTTGACCCAGCTCCATCAGCACATAGTTGGTAATATCGACCAGAATGCTGTGCTGACGGATACCTGAACGTGCCAATGCACGCTCCATCCATACAGGAGTCACAGCCTTGGTATTGACGTTCTTGATCACACGACCCAAGTAACGTGGACAGCCTTCAGTCGATACAACGACTTTCTTTTCTTCGCTAATAGTCGCAGCTACTTCTTTAATTTCAGGGGCAGTTACTGGCAATTGGTTAATCACACCAATTTCACGTGCGATCCCGCGAATACTGAAGCAGTCCCCACGGTTCGGTGTAATGCTGATGTCAATCACGTTGTCATCAAGGTCTAGATATTCACGAATGTTCATACCTACTGGTGCATCCGCTGGAAGCTCTAACAAACCATCAATTTTATCTTCCAAATCGATTTCTGAAGCGCCGCACAGCATGCCTTGTGACTCGATACCACGTAGCTTGCCTTTCTTGATTTTGAAATCACCCGGAAGTACTGCACCAATGGTCGCAACCGGTGCTTTCATGCCAGCACGTACATTTGGCGCACCACATACAATTTGTAGAGGCTCACCTGAACCGATATTGACAGTGGTCACACGCAAGCGATCTGCATCAGGATGTTGTTCTACCGTCAGGACTTCCCCCACCACTACGCCGGTAAAGGGTTTAGCTGCAGGCGCAAGTTCATCCACTTCCAGACCCAACATGGTCAGTTGATCAGAAAGTTTTTCGCTATCGATGGCTGGGTTAACCCATGTGCGTAGCCAATTTTCGCTAATTTTCATTGATATAAAACCTGTAATTCAAATCTCTAGAATCCCCCTCTGCTCCCCATTTTCCAAAGGGGGAGAACTCCATCTATTTCGCGGAGTCCCTCTCCTTTTTAAAAGAAGAGGTTAGGAGAGGATTATTAAAAAGTTTTAAGCAAACTGGCGTAAGAAACGCACATCGTTTTGGAAGAACATACGTAAGTCATTTACGCCATAACGCAGCATTGCAAAACGTTCAACACCCAGACCAAAAGCAAAGCCTTTGTATTTTTCAGGATCAATGCCTGCAGCTTGCAGCACATTCGGATGCACCATACCGCAGCCCAATACTTCTAACCAGCGACCGCGTTCATCCATAATATCCACTTCCGCACTCGGCTCTGTGAACGGGAAATAAGATGGACGGAAACGTACTTTCAAATCTTTTTCGAAGAATTCGTTCAGCAGGTTAATCAGCAAACCTTTCAGTTCCGCGAAGCTGGTATTTTCAGCCACGTATAAACCTTCGATCTGATGGAACATCGGTGAGTGGGTTTGATCCGAATCACAACGGTAAACACGGCCCGGACACACGATCTGGATTGGTGGTTGCTGGGTTTCCATGGTACGAATCTGTACACCAGACGTATGCGTACGCAGCAAATGGTTCACATCAAAATAGAAGGTATCGTGCATGGCACGCGCCGGGTGATGACCCGGAATGTTCAGTGCTTCAAAGTTGTGGTAGTCATCTTCAACTTCAGGACCTGTTGCAACCGTAAAACCTGCCTTGGTAAAGAACTGGCAAATACGCTCTTGCACCTGGGTCACTGGATGGATACTGCCCACCTGTTGGCCACGACCTGGTAAAGTAATATCAATGGTTTCGCTTGCCAGTTTTTGTTCTAAGGCAGCTTTATGCAATTCTGCCTGACGTGAGGTCAATGCAGCGGTAATAGTTTCACGTACAGCATGGATTTGTGCGCCGAAGACTTTACGTTCTTCGGGATCCATTTTACCAAGCGACTTAGATTGTTCCGCGAGCTGGCTTTTTTTCCCCGTAAATTGCACTCGTACTTGATCAAGTGCAGCAAGGTCTTGAGCTGCTGCAATCGCAGCGAGCGCTTCAGTGGTCAGGGCTTCCAGTGACATAGTAACTCTCAAAGCAACAGGTTAAAAAATATTTTAAAAACCCCACATTCTAACAGTTTTTAGACACTTTGATGAAGATGCGTTTTAAGGAAAATTAGATTGGCATGATTAAATATAAAAAGTATAAGATAAACACAATATCAATCAGATCAAATCACTATGGCACTCGATCAAATTTGGAAACAGCAACTGACCCTCGTCACTTACGGCAATGAGTATTTGACTCAGGACCTGAGTTTCAATCGTTGGATTCAACATTCCATTTTTAATCAGCATCAGTTTGCCTTTCGGGATCTGATGTCACAACATCTGCTGGCCCAGCATTTCCAGATCTGGCTGGAAGGCTTGAAAAAACAAGGTGTGCGTCGCCTTAGCTTGCATCGCTCTGATTTACTGGTTGATGAAAAAAATCCGAATGCCAATGTTGAGCTATTACCACTGGCACATTTTATTGTCAGTCATGGTGCTAAAACCAAAACTGCCTGGATCATCGGCAAGGAACTGCCTGAATGGTACAGCGCAGACAATGATTACGAAGCACCTAAATCACAGCAATCCCCTTTACGCCATGAAACATTCTGGTGTTATGAGCTAAATCCTAAACTGGCCAAGCGCATTGATGTCGATCTGGAAGCCCCAAACTGGGATGATATTCAGGCCTATACCGATCATGAACTGTTTGAAAGTAGCCTTGCCCAAGATTTTACCGAACCTGCATATACCAATTTGCCTTATTACGGCACCATGCCTGCCATTCAAGCCGATAGCGAAAGTCATTTGGCCTTAATTCCCACTGACTATTCAGCGGATTATGCTCACCAGACTTTGTACCGCCTAGACGCCTTAAATGACTTTATTCAAACGAAAATCCAGCATCCCTATCGTGCAGATGGCGAAGTACTCAGCCCGGAGCAGCAACTTAACCTGCGACATTTTTCGCAAAAAATTGATGATTTAAGTGCTAAATTCATCAGCAAAGTCGCCAATCACTATAAGACCGCGCAGCTTACCCCTAAAGTTGCACCTGATCCATTTATCGGTATGAGTACTGAAGATCGTTCACCAAAAATTTCTAAAGCAGAAAAACCTCAGGACCCAGGAAAATCCAGTTCGTCTGCAAATGTGCTGACCTTAATTGTGATTACCGTGATTATCTGTCTGATTGGCTACTATTTCGGCCTTTAACATTTTACCAGAAAAGATTGAACATCCCGGGCAGAATTCAATGGAGATGTTGATACTCAGGAGCAGACATCAGCTTGAAGTAATACTGACGATTTTTGTGATGAGTTTTGATCATACAACCTATTATAAAATTGAGGTGAAGCATCTGCCTGAAAATTTCAGCATTGTTTGAATAAGCCAAAGCTGTTATTTGCTGATCGCCCGGAAATGCTCTCTTAATTGACCGATGGATATATTGAGATAAAAGGATAAATCTAGCCAGATCACGGTATCAATCTCCGCCCATTTGACCGGAATGCTACGCGTATAATTACCATCGATCACATAACTGGATTTCACCCTGCCCTATATTTTTGTCACTGATGTTAGCTCGAGCACTAAATTATTTTCCATGATCCGGGTGGATTAAAAGTTAGAGATTCCATTGATAATATAAGTCTTTAAGATTTTCGCCCAGATCACTGGCATCTCCTTCACTGACAAAATAGGCGCCGGTCTTTTCATAAAAATAACGACTGGAATTCAGGTTCAATACGCTGCATTGCATATGCTGATAGGATTTTTCTCGACTTAAACCCAGACCCAATTAAACCAAATCACGTCCAATGCCGCGACCTTGAATATTTTGAAGCAAATAAAGTGCTCTCAATTCACTGATTGGCGCATCTACCGGAAAATTAAAAGCAGAAAAACCCAAAACTTGAGCATTTTCTTCATAGACAAATACCCGTCGATTCTCCTATTCAAGCACAGAACGCCACAAGGCGGCTCTTTGTTCTACACTCAACTTATCGAGAATTTCTGGTTTAATGATATTTTGATAGCTTTCACGCCAGCTTTGTACATGCACTTGGGCAATCGGCAGGACATCGTGTTGGGTGGCAAGTCGAATCATTATTTTTAAGCCTTATTTTTGATTATGCAATTTAACAATGACTAAAAAATATAAGATTTACAATACTGATTTTTAAATAATATTTAAAATGACTACTTTTATTTAAGCATAAAAAAAGACCACCAAATGGCGGTCTTTTTTCAAGTCATAAAGACTTATGCAGCCAATGCATCTTTAGCTTTAGAAGCTAAAGCAGCAAACGCAACTGCGTCATGCATAGCGATGTCAGCAAGTACGCGACGGTCGATAATCACTTGAGCTTTTTTCAAGCCAGCGATCATACGGCTGTACGACAAACCATTTTGACGAGCACCAGCGTTGATACGTGCAATCCACAAAGCGCGGAATTGACGTTTCTTCTGACGACGGTCACGGTAAGCATATTGACCAGCTTTGATTACCGCCTGGAACGCTACGCGGTAAACGCGTGAACGAGCACCATAGTAACCTTTAGCGCGAGCAAGAATTTTTTTGTGACGGCGATGAGCCTGTACACCACGTTTTACACGAGCCATTTATAATCTCCTTAGATGTACGGGCACATACGACGAACTGAAGCAACGTCACTTACGTGAACCATTACACAGCCGCGCAATTGACGAATACGCTTAGCAGATTTTTTGGTCAAAATGTGGCGTTTGAACGCTTGTTTACGCTTAAAACCGTTAGCAGTCGCTTTAAAGCGTTTAGCTGCACCACGGCGAGTTTTCATCTTAGGCATAACAACCTCTTTTGAACACCTGTTCGGCTCGTTTGCACCATTACAAAACGACCTGCAGGTAAGGGAGCGAGTATTCTAAAGCATCTTTGTTTAAAACAAAAGCATCTTCACCCAATAAGCGAATTTAAAGAATGATTTTAGGATTTCAGTCTGAAAAAATATCCAAGACTGAATCAGGAAAATTATTTTCAAGTTTAGAACATGGCAAAGGCCGCATAGACAAACAGATAACGTCCAATTTTAGCGATGCTGACCATCAGCAGAAAACGGACGAGGTTTTCTTTTAATAGTCCCGCAATCAGGGTAATCGGATCACCAATGATAGGCACCCAGCTCAGCAGTAAAGACCAGTAACCATATTTCTGATAGGTCTTTTGCGCCTTGAGCATCTTGTCTTCTGAAACCGGAAACCACTTTTTATTTTTATAATGCTCAATCTTGAGACCCAGATACCAGTTGACGCAGGACCCCAGAATATTGCCCAGACTGGCCACCGCAATTAACAGCACTGCATGCTGCTTGTTCTGCACTAAAAGCCCCAGCAAAACAGCTTCAGACTGTAAAGGCAGCAAGGTCGCTGCACCAAAGGCCGACAGAAACAGTAAAAACAGGCTCATTACAGCATTAACGGCTCAAGCCCATTTTTTTCTTGGCTTTACTATATTCCCAACTGGACCAAACGACTGCAGTCACCATCGCCATGATCCGCGCCCATTTATACTGCTCATTGAGCGGTGCAATTGCAGCACGTAAAATCTGCTGATCTTTGGTATTTAGGGCAGCAATCACCTGATCGATATGCACAATTTCAGCAACATACAGCACTAAACATGCAGCAATGCCGAAAAGAATGCTCCAGTAAATCCGGGTATTACTTTCAACAATCTTGGTAAAGTTCAGAAGAAAATCGTTCATATATCCATCCAATAAAAAACCACCGTAAGGGTGGCTTTATTTGCTTAAGGCTATTTTAGCATAAAGGTAGACGCTTAACTGACCTGTATCGCCAGCGCTTTCTGAACCGCAGGACGTGCATTCAATCGATCGATATATTTGGAAACTTCAGGATAATCTTCCAGATTGATCTGCTGCCAGTCATGCCGTAATAACCACGGAAATATCGCCATATCTGCAATAGAATATTCGCCGGCAACATAATCCTGCCCGACCAGCTGTTTATTCAACACCCCATATAAACGTTTGCTTTCATTGACATAACGTTCTGTAGCATAAGCAATCCGCTCAGGCGCAAAACGACTAAAGTGATGATTTTGCCCGAGCATCGGCCCCAAACCACCCATTTGCCACATCAACCACTGTTCAACCTGAATACGCTTCACTTCGTCAGCTGGATAAAACAAACCTGTTTTGCGACCCAGATATTGCAAAATCGCACCTGACTCAAAAATTGAAATAGCTCGGCCATGTGGCCCATCCTGATCAACAATTGCCGGGATTTTATTATTGGGAGAAATAGCCAGAAAATCGGACTGGAACTGGTCATTTTCCAGAATATTGATGGGAATAATTTGATATTCCAGCCCCATTTCTTCTAGAGCAATACTAATTTTATGGCCGTTGGGGGTGCCCCAATAATATAAATCGATCATTTTCTTTTAATACTCCCTGCACTTTGACTGTGCGACGATGTACTCAACATAGAGGATTTAGAAAGAAACAACAAGTCTGCATTTAAAAATTATTTTCTAATAGATATCAAAATCTTATTAAAAATTTATATGTTTTTTATTTTTGATCTTGAAAATTTCAGCCCCAAACACATATTTATTTCTGCATAAGGATTAGGTCAATCTTATGCCCTGTCGATGTTTGACATGACAGATCTTATTTTCTTGTTTTTATAACTTTGCTTAAGTGAGAAGGTTCTAATCATGAGTAACTTAAATCTTCATCCATTATTTCGTCGTAGTATTGGTTTTGATCGCTTGAATGACTTTATTGACTATGCCATGCAAAGCGATGCACCGAATTATCCACCGTATAATATCGAAAAGCATGGTGAGAATAATTACCGCATCGTGGTGGCAACTGCGGGTTTTTGTCAGGAAGAACTCGACATTCGTCTGGAAAATAAGTTGCTGACCATCCTAGGCAAGCCTGAAAACCAGAGCAATGACAGTATTGAATTCCTGTACAAAGGCATTGCGCGACGTGCATTTAAATTGTCTTTACGTCTGGATGAATATATTGAGGTACAACAGGCAGACTATGAAAATGGTTTATTGATCATCGACTTGCAGCGCATTATTCCAGAAGAAAAATTGCCACGTCAAATCCCGATTGGCAATAAACTGCTCATTGCAAACGATGAAAAATCAGTGGAATAAGCTTGATTAAGTACGCAAAGGAAGGTCCGAAAGGGCCTTTCTTTTTGGCTACAGATTACCTAAGCTCATTAAGGCAATACGCTTTCTGATCATAAAAATAAACCATGAATGTGCCAGAAAACATCCTGTTTCATCAAGCTAGCCCGATCATGCGCGCTATGGGATATTTACTGTTTTGTTATCCGGTCGGAATATTCAGCATTTTTTATTTCAGCAGTGTGCATAGCAATTCCAGTTTTTTCCAAGGACTATTATTTTTATGGCAGGAGTCTCCTGACTTTTATATTTATATTGGCGGCTTTCTTGGTCTTTCGCTGCTTATGCTGGGAACTAAACTGAAAATCACCTCACAAGCTATTTATTATACTTTGGCCGGTTTCCGCATCAGCCTGTGCTTAAAACGACATTCGGTACAGTATAGCTTTCTGAATCCACGCTATGCTTCTCTCAAAGCACATCTCAAAAGCTGGCTCTATAACATGCCAGCGCATGTGATTAGTCAACGTGATGGCACTTTGGATTTTAAATTGCATCAATCCGGTCTAATAAATCAAATTTGTCTTGGATTTTTCCGGATTCAGCTGTCGATGTTTTCCCGCCCGCAAGCTCAACAGATTATGCAGGCCATACAAAGTGCCTGGAACTTTAGAGCATAAAAAAAGCCCTGCATATGCAGTAATGCCAGTCAGTTAAGCAGACATTAGAAAAATGTAGTAAAAATGAGTGTATGCCAATACGCTCATTTTTTTTATGACTTTATCTGAAAATTTAGATTGCACCCTTCAACATTCTTTGCCTTCACTCAGCCATTTCAGTGAACTCATTGATTTAAACTGGATTAAAGAAAGCCTACATCAAACAGGTAAGGCTTCTATCAGGAGAAGAAAATTACCTGCCGAACATGTGGTATGGCTGGTAATTGGGCTTGCCCTATTTCGAGATCAACCGATCGGGTATGTCGTAGAGCAAC